>JAEUKG010000171.1 GCA_016794325.1 Myxococcales bacterium
CGCCCTCCCCATCTCGGCGAGGGTGGTGATGAGGTCGTCGGCGTCGACGAGCCCGAGCTCGTAGAGGACGGCCCCGAGGTGGACCGCCGCCCGCGTGCGGATCTTGGCGACGCGCCCCGACTCGAGCTCCAGCGTCGCCGCGTTGCCGGTCGCGTCGTCGAAGGCCAGCGACCCGGTGAGCGCGTTCTTGTCGACGTACACGAGGAGCTGCTCGACCGGCCGCTCGGCGAGCGTGCCCTGCGCCGTCGGAGCCACGTGCTCGCGAGCTTCCATGCGGGCTGAAGTCTACGTCAGCGCCTCCATCGCGCACGCCGCGAGGGACGATTGGTGGGAGCTGAGGCGCCGCTGGAGGAGCGTGTGGGTCGGCACAAAAAGCCCGCGCGCCCGCGTCGTTGCCGACGGGGCGCGCGTGCGTGCGTGTGCGTGCGCGTAGGGCTCGGTCAGTCCTTCGCGTCGCCTCGTGCGAAGATCGACGCGACGTAGTTGAGGACGTCGGTGGCGCTGACCTCGTTGTAACCGAAGTTCTTGATGAGGCGCGCCTTGATGATGTCGATCTTCTCCTGCGTGTCCTTGTCGACCACGGCGGACACGAGCGTCTTCAGCTTGATCGAGTCCTTCTGGTCCTCGAAGAGCTTGAGCTCGAGCGCGCGGCGGAGGCGGTCGTTCGTGTTCCACTCGAACTTCTTGCCTTCGACCGCGAGCGCGCCGATGAAGTTCATGATCTCGCGCCGGAAGTCGTCCTTGCGGTTCTCGGCGATGTCGATCTTCTCTTCGATCGAGCGCATCAGCCGCTCGTCCGGCTCTTCGTCCTGGCCGGTGTAGCGGTTCTTCACCCGCTCCTTGAGCGTGTACGCCTTGATGTTGTCGATGTAGTTGGCCGCGAGCTTGGCGATCGCGTCCTCGTCGGCGCTGATGGCGCGCTGGACCTCGTTCTTGACGATCTCCTCGTACTCGCGCTTCACGAGGCTGATGCACTCGGCGTAGCGCTTGCGTTGATCGTCGGCGGTGATGAGCGAGTGGTGGCGCAGGCCCTTCTCCAGCTCGTTCAGCACCATGAACGGGTTGATCGTCCCCTCGCCGCCGTCGTTGACGAGGGCGTTGGAGATCTTGTCCTGCACGTAGCGCGGAGAGATGCCCTCCATGCCCTCGCGCTTGGCCTCCTTGCGCAGCTCCTTGACGGTGTCCTGGGTGTACCCCGGGAGCACCTTGCCGTCGTAGAGCTTCATCTTCTGGAGGAGCGAGAGGTTGTGCTTCTTCGGATCTTCGAGCCGGGTGAGCACCGCCCACATGGCCGCGACCTCGAGGGTGTGGGGGGCGATGTGCTTGCCCTTCACCTTCTGGCCGTTGAAGTCCTTCTGGTAGATCTTCACCTCCTCCGACAGCTTCGTGATGTAGGGGATGTCGATCTTGATCGTGCGGTCGCGCAAGGCCTCCATGAACTCGTTGTTCAGGAGCTTCTTGTACTCGGCCTCGTTCGTGTGACCGATGATCACCTCGTCGATGTCGGTCTGCGCGAACTTCTTCGGCTTGATCTTCTTCTCCTGCGACGCGCCGAGGAGGTCGTAGAGGAAGGCGACGTCGAGCTTGAGCATCTCGACGAACTCCACGATGCCGCGGTTGGCGATGTTGAACTCGCCGTCGAAGTTGAAGGCGCGCGGGTCCGAGTCCGAGCCGTATTCGGCGATCTTCCGGTAGTTGATGTCGCCGGTGAGCTCGGTCGAGTCCTGGTTCTTCTCGTCCTTGGGCTGGAACGTGCCGATGCCGACGCGGTCCTTCTCCGAGAGGATGAGGCGGCGAACCCGGATGTGGTTGGCGACGACCTTGGACCAGTCGCCCTGGTACTTGATCATCAGGTGCTTGAAGATGAAGCGGCTCGCGGGATCGAGGTCGCCGTCGACGCGCACCTTGTACTGGTCGTTCGAGAGGCCGAGCTCGTCGATGACCTTCGGCCGCCAGTCCTGCGGGATCAGGCGGAGCGGGTCCTCGTTCATCGGGCTGGGGAAGCGGTCGGTCTCCTTGCCCGCGAGCCCGGTGTCGCCGAGGTTGATCCAGTCGAACGAGTAGAGCGCGCCGTCGGCGCTCTTCGAGTAGTACTCGATGCCCTGCTTCAGCAGGCGGGCGATCGTGCTCTTGGACGAGCCGACCGGCCCGTGGAGCAGGATCACGCGCTTCTCGGGGCCGTAGCCCTCGGACGCGGCCTTGAGCACGTGCACCAGGCGCATCAACGGGATGTCGAGCCCGTAGATGGCGTTCGCGCCCATGTTGAGCTCGTCCTCGAAGAACTTGTATCTTACAAGCTTCTTCTTGTTGTCGATGTATTCTTCGGTGCCGAAGCTGATGATCATGTCGTAGACGCGCTGGTACGCGTTACGCGTGACCTGAGGCTTCTCGCGCACGATGGCGAGGTACTCCTCGAAGGAGCCCTCCCAGTGCAGCTCGCGATACAGTTTGTAGTCCTGCATCGCTGCGATGCGCTCGGTCATCGACAGGGGTTTGTTGGACATGAGACGAGAGTACGCGAGTCGACGCGGCTCTGCCTACGGCGTCGCACCGGGTGGGTCACCACCGACACAAGTGTCGGGAACTAAAGCGGAGTCTACGGACACGCCGCGATCGGTCGGCGGGGCGCGGCGCGCGTGTGGGTGCAGCCTCCGCTCGAGCTCGGCCGGGGCGCTCGCGAGCGTTCGGCCGCGCACGGCGACCCGCGCGCGTGTGTTAGCCGACACACGGTGGGCCCCCCCGGGCGCGGCGCAAGTAGCCGAAACGACGTCGGTCCGCGCGCCTGACGGCGTTGGCCCGATACGTGAATACGGGTTCGGTCATGATGTCCCGTCGCACCACGAGCACCTTCGCCGTCCTCGGCGTCGTCGCGCTCCTCGCGACGGGCGCCGTGTGCGTCGAGTCGAAGGCGAGCGCGCGCGGCGACGTCGCGCGTGGTCCGCGCACCGTCGAGGTCGACGGCAAGCTCTACGAGGTCACGGGCGATCACTTCGCGCGCAAGCGCTGAGGGAGCGACTTCGCGTCGCCGCGGGGATCGGGCTATGTTGAGCCCATGGGTGGGGACCTCGAGCTCGGCGCCGTCGTGCGCGGTCGGTATCGCGTGGTTCGGGTGTTGGGCCGCGGAGGTGCCTCCACGACCTACGAGGTCGAGGCTCTCGCTGATGGTCGCGCGCTGGCGCTCAAGTGGCTCTCGGTCGGCGCGGCGCGTGACTGGAAGGTGCTGGAGCTCTTCGAGCGCGAGGCGAACGTCCTGTCGCAGCTCCACCACCCAGCCATCCCCCGCTATGTCGAGCACTTCGCCGAAGAAGGGCCGGACGTGGCCTTCGGCATCGTGCAGGAGCTCGCGCCTGGGCGCTCGCTCGCTCAGTGGGTCGCCGCGGGCTGGCGCCCCACCGAGGCGGAGATCGAAGGAGTCGCGCACCAGGTCCTTCGCGTGCTCGACGACATCCACGGTCGTCACCCGCCGCTGGTCCATCGCGACCTCAAGCCACAGAACCTCATCCGCGCCGACGACGGTACCGTCCGCGTCGTCGACTTCGGCGGGGTGCGCGACACCCTGCGCACCCAGACCGGCGGCAGCACCGTGGTGGGCACGTACGGATACATGCCGCCGGAGCAGTTCCGGGGAGCGGCGGTGCCTGCGAGCGACCTTTACGGGCTGGGGGCCACGGTCGTATTTCTGCTCACTGGCGTCGCGCCGACGGACCTGCCGCAGAAGAAGCTCACCATCGACTTCCGCTCGCGCGTGAAGGTCTCTCCGGCGCTCGCGGCGTGGCTCGACAAGATGCTCGCCCCCGCGCCGGAGGATCGCTTCCAGTCGGCGCACGAGGCGGCGACTGCCCTCGCGGCGAGGCGGGTGCCAAAGAGCAAGACTGCGGTCGTTCGCCTCGCCGCGCTCCTCGCGGGGCTGGTCGCGGTGACTGGCCTCGCCGCCGTCGTCGGCGTGCGTGAGCTTCGCGCCCGCGCCGTCGTCGCGAAGGCCGCTCAGGCGGCGCCCGCGCCCGCTTCGCTGCCCACGCGACCGTTCGCCGCCGCGTCGCTCCTCGACGGATGCACTTCGTTCTCGGTGGGGCGCACGACGATGGACCTCGCGCTGGGCGGGGTCGGCGCGAGGTTCGTGACGGCGACCGACGAGGGGCCGGTGAAATTGTGGAGAGTCGACGGCGCTGCCGAGCGCACCTTCGTGGGGCACCAGGGGCGCGTGTGGTCGGTCGCCTTCTCCGCCGACGGCCGTACGATCCTCAGCGGGGGCGCCGACAAGACCTTGCGGGTGTGGAACGCCGCGACCGCGGAGCAGGTTCGCGCGATCGACGTGGGCGCGTCGGTGCGTCGCGTGCAGAGTACACCCGATGGGTCGCGCTGGCTGACGGCGAGCGAGGATGGCAACGCGAGGATATGGGACGCTGCGAGCGGGGCGCTCCTTCACACCCTCCACCACGGCCGCGGCGACGCGATGATGGTGGCGCTCCACCCGGACGGGCAGACCGTGTTCACGACTGGCGACGACCCCGTGGTTCGCACCTGGGACCTTGCGACCGGGGCCCCCAAGGAGTCCTATCGGGGGCACGGGGCTCCGGTCGCCGCGCTGGCGTTCATCCCCGGCGGCAAGTCGTTCGTGACCGGGAGCGACGATGGCGTGGCGCTGGTATGGGATCGAGACGCCGCCACGCCGACCCGGCGGTTCGTCCACCAGGCGTCACCCATTTGGACGCTCGGCGTGAGCGACGACGGGCGATGGCTCGCGGCCGGCGGGAAGGGGCACCGCTCGGTCGTCTTCGACTTGAAGTCTGGAGCGATACGCGCGGAGGTCGCGGGCGCTCAGTGCATCCGGACGATGTTCGTCGGCGGGCAGCTCCTCCTCGCGACCACTGGCGGCGAGGTCCTGCGGTGTGCGGTGCGGGCGCGCTCCAAACCGAAGGCGCTCCCGGGGCCCCGCGCCGACGTCCCGCCCTACACCCCGCCGGTGACGCACGACCCCGAGGAGGAGCTCCTCTTCGCCGCCCGCGCGGAGATCGACACGTACCCTGTCGGGTCCCTCGAGCGCGCCGAGAAATACCTGCGCGGTGCGCTCGCGAAGAACCCGAAATCGGCGCGCGCCCACGCGGGGCTATCGCGCCAGGCGCGCCTGCGCGGCTACGTGCACGGCGACGAGTACGACAAGGCGCAGCTCGCGGTAGCCCGGGCCGAGTGCGCCAAGGCCATCGCCCTCGACCCGAAGCTCGCCGAGGCGCACGTGGCCGATGCTCGGCTCGCGCTCGCAGAGAAGGACGTCGCGCGTGCCGCAGCGGCCGTCGCGGTGGCCAAGAAGCTTGCGCCCGCCGATCCGATGGTCGGTCTCGTCGAGCTCCAGCTCGCCGAGGCGCGGAGCGACCCCGAGGTCGACGCCCTGTTCACGGCCTTGGTCGAGGGGACGCGGTCGCCGTGGGTGCTCTACCAGGCATACCAGGCGATGGGTGAGGTCTATCGTGCTCGCCGTGACCTCGCCGGGCGGGAGGCCGTCTACTTGAAGTTGCTGGAGCTGGAGCCGAAGAACCCGTGGCCGCATGGCAACTACGCGGAGTACCTCCTCGGCCTCGGCGAACACGACGCCGCGTTCGTCGAGGCTACGCGCGCGCTCGAACTCATGGACTACGGCGCCGGGCGCTCGACCCTGGCCGGAGCCCACGCCGGGCGCGGCATGGCGCTCCTGTGGGACGACGGCCGCTTGCCCGAAGCCAAGGCCGAGTTCGAGCGCGCGGTCGCACTCGCGCCGGACACCTGGAGTGGGCACTATGGCCTCGCGGCGTGCTACCGCAAGCAGGCGATCGAGACCCACGACCTCGCGTTGGTCGAGCGCGCCGAGCGCGAGCTCCGGCTCGCGCTGAAGATCGAGCCCAGCGACCGCGACACCGCCGTCGCGATCGTCGAGCTTGCGAGTATCCGAACGTGGATACAAAGGACCCGGAAATGACGATGGCGCCCCTCAGCGCGCGATCTCGCCCATCTTGCCCGAGCGGAAGTCGGCGAACGCCTGCTCGATCTCCTGGCGCGTGTTCATGACGAAGGGACCGTAGCGCGCCACCGGCTCCCGCAGCGGCGTCCCCGCGACGAGGAGCACGCGCGCGGGCTCCGCCGCCGCGGCGTCGCAACCGAGCCGCAGCGCGCCGCCCTCCTCGAAGAGCGCGCAGCCGCCGTCGGCCACCGCGCGTCGATCGGCGCCCACGAGCGCCTCGCCGCCGAACACGTACGCGAGCCCGTGGTAGCCCTCGGGCAGGTCGACCTCCACGTCGGCGCCGGGCTGGAGCGTCCAGTCGTGGTAGGCGATCGGCGTCCGGGTCTCGATCACCGCCGCCGCGCCCAGCGCCGCGCCCGCGACCACGACCACGCTCGCCTTGCCGTCTTCGCTCGTCGCGCGCGGGATGCGATCGCGCGGCACCTCCTGGTAGCGCGGTGCCATCATCTTGTCGCGCGCGGGCAGGTTCACCCAGAGCTGGAACCCGTGGACGCGCCCGCCCTCGCGCTGGACGCGCGCCGACGGCATCTCGCTGTGGACGACGCCGCGCCCCGCGGTCATCCACTGCACGTCGCCCGGCCCGAGCTTGCCGCGGTGCCCCGCCGAGTCCTCGTGCTCGACCTCCCCCGCGAGGACGTAGGTCACCGTCTCGAACCCGCGGTGCGGGTGATCGGGCGCGCCCACCGCTTCGCCCGGGGGATAGTCGACCGGCCCCATCTCGTCGAGGAGGAGGAACGGGTCGGCTTGCACCACGCCCTGCACCGGAAAGGGACGCCGGACGACGAAGCCTCCGCCTTCGACGGTGCGGGTCGACGTGAGGACGCGGAGCACGACGCGAGGGTTCATGGGCCGCAAGTTAACCCCCCGCGCCCTTGCCGGAGAGGGCGAGGTCTGCGAATCTATCGTTGCTCCCATGGCAACAATCACCGAGCCCTCGCGCGCGCGCTCGAGCGCGTCCGCCGTCCGTCGACCCGTCGACCTCAACCGGATCGTCACGTTCGTGAACGTGGTGGAGGCGGGGAGCTTCACCGGGGCCGCGACCCGGCTCGGCGTGCCCAAGTCGTCGATCAGCCGCGGCGTCTCGCACCTCGAGGAGGAGCTCGGGACGCGGCTCCTCCAGCGCACCACCCGCAAGCTGATGCTCACCGACGCCGGGCGCGCGTACTACGAGCGCGCGCGCGTGCACCTGTCGGCGCTGGAGGACGCGACCAACGAGGTGTCGGACATGGGGCGCGACCCGCGCGGCACCGTGCGCGTGACCGCGCCCGTCGACATCGGCACCGCGCTCCTCGCCGACCTCGTCACCCGGTTCGTGAAGAAGCACCCGACGATCCGGGTCGAGCTGTCGCTCACCAGCCGCCGGGTGGACCTCGTGGCCGAGGGCTTCGACGTCGCGGTGCGCGCGGGCAACCTCGAGGACTCGACGCTCATCGTGCGGCGGATCGCGATGTCGGCCCTCGCGCTGTTCGCCGCGCCGGCGTACCTCCGCAAGCACGGCACGCCGCGCACCGTCGCCGACCTCGCCGAGCACGATCTCGTCATGTTCCGCACTCACAACCAGGCGGTGCTGCGCCTCGTGGGCCCCGACGGCCCGGAAGAGGTCTCGGTGCGCGGCCCCATCGAGGCCGACGAGCTCGGCTTCGTCCACGCGGCCGTGGTCGCGGGCGCCGGCGTCGGGCTCCTGCCGACGTTCTTGTGCGCGACCGACTGCCACGCCGACAAGGCCAAGCGGACGGTGCGCGTCCTGCCCCATCACACGGTGCCCGCGTCCCCCATCAACGTGGTGGTCCCGTCGACGCGGCAAGAGCCCGCGCGGGTCACGGTGTTCCGCGAGTTCTTGGTCGCCGAGCTCTCGAAGGTGCAGTGGGGGGACGAGGGGCGGTGACGCGCAGGTGGGCGAAACGACCGAACAATCGGCCACCCTCGCGCGAATTGGGCGCGGCCGTCGGGCGCTGATACGCTCTCGTCCATGGCGAAGGGGCGTTGGGTGCCGTCGGTCGTAGCGGTGGTCCTGTCGGGCTGCGGCGCGTTCACCGCCGTGGGGCTTGGCGAAGACGACCCGCCGAGCTCGAGCTCGAGCTCGTCGAGCAGCTCGGGCGGCGACGCCGACGCGAGCAGCTCGAGCTCCGGCGGGAGCTCGAGCAGCGCGTCGAGCTCGAGCTCGAGCTCGAGCTCGTCGAGCAGCTCGGGCACGAGCGGCGTGCTCGAAGCGGGGACCGACGCGCTCGTGCTCCCGCGCCGCGTGTTCGTCACGCCGGAGGTCCTCCCCGGGGGCTTCGCGGCGGGCAAAGACGTCGAGGTCGCGGCCGACGCCTTCTGCAAGGCCAGCGCCGGCGCGGGCGGGGGGAACTGGGTCGCGTGGGTCTCGGTCACCGGAAAGCCGGCGCGCGACCGGCTCGGCCCCGGCAAGCCGTGGCACCTCGGCACCCCCGCCGGCCCCGTCGTTTTCGACAACGCGGGCCAGATCGCGGCGTCGATGGAGCCCAAGGTCGCGATCGATCGGGACGCGACCGGGGCGACCGTCGCGTTCTCCAGCGGAACCGAATACGTGTGGACGGGTACGACGGCCAACGGATCGCCGTCGGGTCAGGACTGCCTCGGCTGGACGTCGACGGCCGTCGGCGGCAGAGCGGGCAACCCGAAGTCGACGACCGACTGGACGAGCTTCGTCACGTCCAACTGCGCGTTCAACTACCACCTCTACTGCTTCGAGAAGTAGCGCTCACTCGTCGCCGAGGCGCACGAACGACTTCGGGAAGACGAGCACCTCCGGCATCGGCGCCGACTCGCGCTCGCCGTCGGTGAGCGCGCCGTCGGGATCGAGCAGCGCCCGGAGCGCGAGGGCGATCTCGGTCGGGGACGCGGTCGGGTCGTCGTCCTCGGCGGCGAGCCACCGCCGAGCGTGCTCGGCGAGCGCGGGCGGGGCGTCGGGGGCCGAGCCGATCATCCTGACAAGGATAGTCGCGAGCGCGCGCCGATCCTGGGCTGGGGTCGCCCGCCGGTCGCCGACGCCGAGGTCGAGGAGCTTCACCCGCGGGCCACCCTCGGCGCTCGCGGCGACGAAGAAGCTCTTGGCCTCGAGCGAGCCGTGCACCAGGCCGTTCACGTGCATCTCCGACACCGCGAGCGCGCCGAGGCGGACGATCTCGGCGGCCACCTCCCACCGCACCTTGGTGAGGCGCTCGACGCCGCGGCCGATCAAGAGCTCGGTGACGAGGTACGGCCGGCCGTCGCGATCGTCGCCCGTCGCGATCGCGCGCACGACGCGGGCCGACGTGAGGCCGAAGAGCCGCTCCGCCCGGCGCCGGAACGCGCTCGCCGTCTCCGGGCGATCCATGCGCAGCCGATGCACGGCGAGGAGCTCGCCCGACCAGGTGTCGGTGCCCGAGAACACGTCCGCCATCTCGCCGCGCCCGATGTGCTCGACGCCGAGGTACCGCCCCTCGAGGAGGTACGACGGAGCGGCGGTGGACGGGGGAGGACGCGAGACGCGGTCCGGCACTCGTCCATCGTAGGTCGCGACGGCCGCTTGGGCGAGTTCCGAGCGGGCGCGCCGCGCAGGCCCCGACGCGCGCGTCCCGCGGACGTCTCAGGCCGCGAAGCCGGCCGCGCGCTTCACGATCGCGCGGAGCTTGTCCGACGCGACTCCGGCCGCCTTCGCCACCTGCTTCAGGGTGTCGGCCTCGGTCTTGTCGACGCCTCCGGTCGCGCACGCCACGATGGCGCCGACGAGGAGTCCGGCCTCGGCTTGCCCCGACTCCTTGAGCGCCTTGCCCACCTCTTCGGCGCGCGCCTTCGCGCCCTTGTCCTTGGCGCGGGCGGCGCACTCCTCGAGCAGCGCCTCCGTCTCCCACTCGATCACCGCGCCGCGGCTGAGGAGCTCGATCGCGCGGGTGAGGGCGGCTCGCTCGGTGTCGTCGAGCGTCCCGTCGGCGATCGCGGTGAGGTAGCCGGCCTCGACGGCGGCGGCGAACACCTCGCTCTGCTTGGCCGAGGGGATCTCGGCGTGGAGCTCGGCGGAGCGCTTCTCGAGTTCTTTGAGGACGCGGTTTTCGGCCATGGTGTCGGTGAGCCTACACCGGCCCCGCTCACTCGCAAGGGCTGCCGGTGCCCCGGTGCCACAGGCCCCCGCGGCAGACGATCTGGTTCGCGCAGGTCGAGTAGTCGCAGGCGAGGCCGGGCTGCGCGCACTCGGTCCCGAGCTCCGGGCGGGGGAAGGGGCACGCGCCGGGGGCCTTCTCGGGGAAGCAGGCCCACGCGGGCTCGCGCCCCGCCGAGCCGAAGGCGCTGCACTCGCAGACCCCTTGCGGATAGACACACGCCGCGCCCTCGAGGGGGCAGACCTCGCCGTCCTTCACGTCGGCGCGCGATCCGGGGCACGAGGGCCCGTTGAGCGTGCCGCCGCAGACCACCGTGTCGGGGGCGGTGAGCGCCCAGCGCCCGCCCCGACACGCCGCGAGGACGTTGCAGCGGAGCCGGTAGCTGTCGCCGTATTCGCACTCGAGCCCCTCGATGCTGCAGAGGTCGTTCTGGAACGGCGCCTTCGCCGGGCAGACCTTGGAGGCGCCGCTGTCGGACTTGCCGGTCGCGCCGCCGTCGCCCGGGACCGCGCCGTCGGCGGCCGGCGTGCCCCCGCCGTCGGCGGTCGCGCCGCCGTCGGGGGTCGGCCCGATCGCGTCGCCCATCCGCCCGCCGCACGCCGCTTGGGCGAGGCCGAGCGAGAGCGCGAGGAAGCCAGCGGCGGAGAGGGCGACGTGGGTGGATCTCACGCCTCCTCGCGGAGCAAGGGCCGTGCCTCGCGCGATCGGGGCCAAAATGCCGCGGGCCGGCGATGCGCCGCGGTGGGACGCTGTGACTCCTGCGCCCCGGTCGCCCGCGTGGCACAGCCTCCGCCGGCGGATCAGGGGGTGCGCGTCGTCAGCCGATCGACGGCGTGGACCGGCGCGCGGTCGCCCTTCATGAGGTGCGCGATCGCCCCGTAGACGAGGCGCTGCGACTGGACCATGTTCTTGCCGGCGAAGACGGACGAAGTAACCGTAATGGTATAGTGGCCGTTGCCGCCGGTGACGTCGACCACGGCGTCGTCGATCGCGGCGCGCACCGAGCCGCGGATCGCCTCGCAGATGTCTCCCACGAAGTCGGTCGGGTGGTCGGACCCCATCAGTAGCGCGCCACCTTCGGGTCGACCTTGACGCTCCACGCGTCGATGCCGCCCTCGAGGTTGTAGACCCGGGTGAAGCCCTCGGCGACGAGCCGCTCCGCCGCCCGCCGGCTCCGACCGCCGTGGTGGCACTGCATGACGATGGTGGTGCTCTTGGGCAGGGTGCGCACGTAGGCCTCCGCCGACTCGTCGAACTTCTTGGCCGCGTCGATCTTGGCGCGGGCGCGCTCGTCGTCGCCGCGGACGTCGAAGATCTCGAGCTTGTCGCCCCGATCGAGCCACGCCTTGAGCTCCGTGACCGACAGCGGCTTCACCGAGGGCGGCTCGGCCGGGTTGTCGATGCGGAACGCCCCGCCGTCGGCGGTCTCGACCCACTCGATGGTGATACCGTTCGCGCGCTTCGCGCTCGCGCGGTCGACGAGGATCGTGAGCCCGCCCGCCTTCACCTCGAAGTCACCCGCCTTCTTGGGCCCGAAGTAGAGCTCGTATTTGAAGTCGCTCGACACCTCGAGGCGGAGGAGGTCGCCGCTGCCGTCGTCGGCGTCGCGGAACGCCTTGGCCGCGCGCTCGTGGACGTGGATCACGGGCGCCGGGACGTCCTCGGCCTCGGCGCCGAGCAGCTTCTGCAGCTCGCCCTGCGCGTAGAGGTCCTTGACGATGTCGCAGCCGCCGACGAACTGCCCGTCGACGTAGAGCTGGGGGATCGTCGGCCACTGCGTGAACTCCTTGATGCCGTCGCGGAGCGCCGCGTCTTGGAGGACGTTCACGCCGTCGAACGGGACGCCGACCTCCTTGAGGATCTGGACGACCTGCGCCGAGAACCCGCACTGCGGGAAGTGCTTGTTCCCCTTCATGAAGAGGACGACGCGGTTCTTCTGGATCAGGCCTTCGATTTGGGACTTGGTCTCGGCGCTCAACATGGCGACCGTGAACTTTCACCCGTTCCCGGGTGCCGTCAAGGCGAAAGAGGACCTTTTCAGTCCTGGCAGACGCCTTCTTTGATCCCCCCGATCACGGGGGCGTTCGCGCCGAAGGCGTCCTTGCAGGTGAATCCGCTCGGGCAGTCGTTGAAGGTCTGGCCGCCCGACGAGAGGCGGCACCACCGCTCGCACTCGTCGACGTTGAGCCCCGGGTGGCGCGCGCACGTGAGGCCCGCCTTGCACTCCTCCGAGGCGGTGCACTTCGCGAGCTCGGCTTTGGTGCCCGGGGTGTCGCAGTCGGAGACCTTCTCCGGAGCGTAGAGGGTCGGGAACCAGAGGCACGCCGCGCCGGCGCCGCACACGCCCTCGGGCCGCATCGGATCGCAGTTGATGGTGCAGGCGTTGCTGTTCGGGATGGGCTTGCCGTCGCTGCCGTAGCTCTCCACGCACACGCCGAGGCCGGGGCCCTCGCACTTGCTCTTCGCCTGGCCGCAGTAGGGGCGGCACGAGCCGAAGATGCACGCGAGGCCGGGCTGGCATTGGCTCGTCGTGTCGCACTTGCGGCCGAGGGCGAGGCTGCCGCCGGTGACGCACGAGTTGACGAGCGTCTTGAAGTCGGTGATGTCGCAGGTCTCGTTCGGGCCGCAGCCGCACTGCTGCAGCAGGCTGCAACGGAAGTTCGGCGCCGTCGGCTCGCACTTGCCGGCGCCGTCGCCGGTGCTCGCCTCGACGCTGTTGACGGTGGACGCCTTGCCGTCGCTGCCGGCGTCACCGCGCTTGGGGATCGGGTTCGGCGTGCCCTCGCCGAAGTTGGGGTCCTCGATGGGAGGCGCCGAGCACGCCGACACGACGAGCAAGGTCGTGAGCGCCGAAGCGAAGGTCGCAGCAAGATAGGTGGTCGTACGCACGATGCTCTCTCACGCTACCGCGCGCGCCACGAGCGCGAGCGAAAAACGCGTGGAAGCCCGTGAAATCGATAGGAGATCTTCGCACCTCTGCACACGCGCAACGGGTGTGCGGGTGGTGCTCCGATCCACCAGCGCGTCCCCGGGGCGAGGTCGGCCGAGGCCAGGAGGCCGACGCTGGGCGAACGAAGCGGCGACCGGGGTGGACACGACTCGGTTCACCCCGTATTCAACAATTATCGAGGATTCGTCGGATTTTCGGCTCCGCTGCCTCGGCACTCGGCTTGCGTTGCGGAAGAGGGCTCGAAGCTCGGAGGTCGTATGAAGGCGTCGCGTGGTCTGGTCTTGTTCGTCGCCGCGGCTGTCGGCACGCTCCTCGCCCACTGCGGCGGGACGAGCGACGGTGGGGGAGGCGCGTCGTCGGACGCGGGGCCGGCCCCCGACGCCGCCCTCGGCCCGACCTTCCACAAAGACGTCGAGCCGATCGTGCAGAAGCACTGCACGATGTGCCACACCGAGGGCGGCATCGGCCCGTTCTCGATGCAGACGTACGCCGCCGCGAAGGACTACGCCTCGGCGATGGCGTCGCGCACCAAGGACCGCACGATGCCGCCGTGGGGCGCGGAGGAGACGGCGAGCTGCAAGCCGACCCACGCCTTTCGCGAGGACAACCGTCTGAGCCCCGCCGAGATCGCCACCCTCGAGGCGTGGTCGCGCGCGGGCGCGCCCGAAGGCGACCCCAAGGACGCGCCCGCGAAGGTCGCGCGGGACATCTCGAGCTTGCCGGCCAAGACCGACACCCTCGAGCTCTCGGCGTACACGATGTCCTCGCCGACCGACGTGATGCGTTGCTTCGTGGTCGACCCCAAGCTCACGGCCACGCGGTACTTGAACGGGTACCACGTCGTGCCCGGCGCCCTCGGCGTCGTCCACCACGCGCTCATCTACGCCGACCCCAAGCGGGAGAGCCTCAAGAAGGTGCAGGGCGGCGGCGATCAATACGACTGCTTCGGCGGCCCGCAGTTCGACAGCGCGAACCTCGTCGGCGGCTGGGTGCCCGGCTCCGTACCCGGCGAGCTCCCGCCGAACGTCGGGACGCAGATGGACGCGGGGACGCTCTTCGTGGTGCAGGTCCACTACCACGCCGGCGGCCCAGGCCCGCGCGAGGACAAGACCAAGATCGAGCTCCGCTTCACGGACCAGAAGCCGGAGTACTACGCGAAGACGCGCCTCATCGGGAACTTCCGGGGCGCGTTCGGGACGACCCCGGGCGACGGCCTGCAGCCCGGCGCCGACGGCAAGGTGGAGTTCATGATCCCGCCCGGCGCCGAGGGCCACGAGGAGGTCATGCGCGTCACGATGCCGCCGGCGCTCGCGGCGGCGGGCACGGTGTACCTCTACGGCGTGGGCGGCCACATGCACTACATCGGCGTGAGCGAGGAGCTCCGCATCAAGCACGTTGCGCCGCAGAACGGCGCCCCCGCCGACGAGTGCCTCCTCGGCATCCCGCGCTGGGACTTCGACTGGCAGCGCGGCTTCGCGTACGCCGCCCCCATCGAGCAGCTCCCGCAGGTCGCCGCCGGCGATCAGATCACGGTGAAGTGCGGCTACAACAACTCGATGTCGAACCCGAAGATGGCGCGCGTGATGCGCGAGACCGGGATCACCGCGCCCCAGCCGGTGACCCTCGGTGAGTCGACGCTCGACGAGATGTGCCTCGGCGCGTTCGTCTTCCTCGCCAAGGTGCCGTTCTGAGCGGCTCGCGGTCGGGCGCGACGCCGGCGTCGGGGCGCGAGGTCGGCGCGCGCCGCGCGCCGGATTTCGAGCGAGCTCCCTGGCCGTTGATCTAGAATCCCTCGCGATGCCGCGCCTGCGCGTCGTCTCCTACAACGTCCGCTACTTCGGCCACGCGACGCGCGGCCTGGCGGCGACGCGCGGCGGCATGCGGCGGATCGCGAACGCGCTCGCCGAGCTCGAGCCGCTCGCCGACGTCGTGTGCCTGCAGGAGGTCGAGACCGCGAGCGTGCGCGCCGGCTTCGTGCAGCCGGTGGGCGGCGAGGGCACGCAGCTCACCCGCTTCACCTCCGCGCTGCACGGGGCGCTCGCGGGGCGCGGCCGCGGCGAGCGCTACCACGCGCTCTACTTCCCCGCGCACGCGTACCAGCTCGGAGGCACGCCGCTCTACACGACCGGCCTCGCGGTGCTCGTCCGCGACGGCGTGCACGTGGTGAGGCACAACGCAGAGGCGCCGGAGGACATCACCCACCGGCGGCTCGCGCGCGTCTCGACCCTGAAGCAGACGCGGGTGTGCGCCCACGTGCGCGTGCGCGTCGGCGGCGACGCCATCGACCTCTTCAACACCCACCTCTCGCTCCCGGCGGCCTTCACCCCCGAGTTCTGGACGGAGCCGCGCCGCCTCGGCTGGGGCAAGAACCAGCTCGAGGAGGCGCGCGCGGTCGAGCGCTTCGTCGCCGAGACGCGCGCCGACAGCGCGGGCTTCGTCGTGCTCGGCGACTTCAACTCCCTCCCGGGCTCGCCCGTCTACGAGCACTTCGTTGCAAAGTGCAAGTATCGGGACGCCTTCGGCGCGTTCTACCGGATGACGGTGGACGAGCTCCGCGCCTTCCCGACGGCGGGGTTCCTCAACATGCGGATGCACCTCGACCACGTCTTCTCGGGGCCGGGGGTGGAGTGGCACGACTTCGATCACACCGCTGCGTTCGGCGACCGGACGAGCGTCTTCCACCGGCTCTCGGACCACGTGCCGATCGTCGGGACGTGCTCGTTCGGCGCTTCAGCGGGCTGACGCGCCGGCCCCGCACCCCGCCGCCGGATGCGCCTTGGCGTGGCCCTCGGCGCCTCGCAGGAGGGCGTGGGTGAAGCGCGCGCCCATGAGCTGGCCGCCGCCAGGCGAGAGGTGGACGCAGTCGTTCTCGGCGAGGTGGGCCTCCATGAAGCGGCGGATCGAGCCCTTGCCGCCCATCGCCGCCCAGAAGTCCCAGAACGCGACGCCCTCGCCGCGCGCGATCTCGCGGAGCTGCGCCGCGAGCTTCTCGATGCGCGGGTTCGACGTCCAGTCGCGGTTGGTGACGCCGGAGTCGGGCGGGCTCATCACCACGATGGGCGCGCCGGGCAGCGCCGCCTTGAAGTCGGCGAGCGCGCCCTTCACCCACGCCTCGTGGGCGTGGGGGGCGAACATGTTGGTGCCCAACAAGAAGACGACGAGATCGTAGCGGCGGCGGGCGAGCATCGCCCGCCTCGTCGCGCCGTCGACGTGGAGCATCTGCTCGTAGTTGAGCGCACCCACGCCGAGCGAGTCGACGACCACGCTCGCGCCCTCGCGCTCGAGCGCCGCTCCGTAGAGGCGCACGGGCCCCCGCCCCTTGACCACGCAGCTCAGCTTGTGGGGGCCGTCGGGGACCACGACGCGCTCGAAGGCCGCCTCGGGCGCGGCGGCGCGGGTGTCGACGGTGCGCACCACCGCGTCGTCGACGACGATGTCGACGAGGCCGCCCCACGGCTGCTTGAGATAGAGGAGGTCGAACGCGGAGACCTTGCCGCCGACCGGGGCGCCCGCCTCCGCCGTCTGCACCCACGCG
>JAEUKG010000204.1 GCA_016794325.1 Myxococcales bacterium
CTGATCGCGACCGCGCCGTCTTCGGTGACGATCCACGAGCGGTCCATCGGCGCGTGGCGGCGCGTGCTCCTGCACCTCGGCGCCGCGCTCCGCCTCCGCCGGCGGCTCGCGGCCCCGGAGGCGATCCTCGCGCCGGGCGGCCGGGTCGAGCACGCGGGCCCGCCCCTCCAGAGCCGCTCCGCCCGCGAGGGCCTGCTCGAGGCCATCAAGAGGGTCGAGCGCGCGCGCACGAGCCGAGTCCGGCGCGCGCCCGACGAGGCGTTGAGCCTATGGACGGGGCTCGTGGCCGGGCGGTGGTCCGTCGTCGATCACTTCGAGAGCGACGGGCGCCGCTACCTCGCGTGCCACGCCAACGTCCCCGCGGCGCGCGACCCCCGCGAGCTCACGCGCATCGAGCAGAACGCCCTGTCGTATTACCTCCGGCGCACCCCTCCGAACGAGATCGCCTTCGCCCTCGGCCGCTCGCGGGCGACGATCGAGAAGGCCCTGTCGTCGGCGGCGCGGCGCCTCCGCTTTCCGTCCCGCGCCGCGCTCCTGCGCGTCACCGAGGCCGAGGTGCTCGACCGGCTCTCGGTGGGCAGCGGCGGCGCGGGCCTCGACGTGCTCGTCGTGAAGGACGTCGTCGTCGACCCGGGGTGGGAGGACGTCCTCACCGAGGTGCACCTCGACGTCGTGCGGCTCGCGATCGTCGGCTTCTCGGATTCCGAGATCGCCACCCGCCGGGGCCGCTCGACGCGCACCGTCTCGAACCAGCTCCGCGCCGCCTACAAGACGCTCGGCGTCCACCGCCGTTCGGAGCTGGCCGCGCGCCTCCGCGAGCCCCCGGGCGGGTGAGACCGCGGTGCCCCGTGAGTATTTCTCACCGTGAGGGGCTCGCGGGGTCGGGCGCTACGGTGCGATCATGAACACCCGCATCCTCTTCGGCTCCGCCTTCTCGCTCACGCTCGTCGCCCTCGCCGCGTTCGCGCCCGAGTCCTCGGCCCAGATCGCGAAGCCCACCTCGCCGGCCCCGGCGCCGTCGCTCACCTACGCGCAGAAGAAGGCCGCCGCCGAGGCCGCCATCCGCGGCCGCTACGCGTGCACCTGGGGATCGCGCTACGAGGCGCCGATCGCGTTCTCGAGCCACCTCGCCGGCGGGGCGGGCTCGGTCAGCGCGAACCTCGCGTTCGACCTCGACATCCAAGACGGCGTCTGCCGCGTCGACCTCGCCCGGGTCGGGCGGAACTCGAGCCTCGGAGCTCGCTACCAGATCTCGACGCAGAACCCGACCCCGGTCGGCTCGACGATCACGAGCCCCGCGTGCACGCTCACCCCCGACGGCGAGGCGCGCCCGAAGGTGGACGTCACCTTCGCGCTCGGCCCGGTGCGGGTGCACGCCGACCAGGCCCGCCACGCGGGGTCGGGGACGTCGACGGGGATCTCCGAGGTGTGGCTGAACGAGCGCGGCGAGCTCATGCTCACCTTCTACTTCGACGCGCCGGCGACGATGAACGACAACGCCCGCTACATGGGGACCACGTGCAAGCGGCTGCCGTAGGCGGCGCCCCCGCGCCCGCTCGCCCGTGACGCGACAGCCGCGCCCTCGGAGGTGGACCAGGATATAGTGGTCCGCCGATGGACGATTTCTGGGTACGAGGGGACCGCGTGCTCGTCGACGGCGTCTTCGCTCCTCGCGCGGTGCACGTGCGGCGCGGCGTCATCGCCGCGGTGGGCGAGCCCGCGGCGATCCCCGCAGGCGCCCCGGTCGTCGACGCCGGCGGCGCCGCGGTGCTCCCGGGGCTGGTCGACTCCCACGTCCACGTGAACGACCCGGGCCGCGCGGACTGGGAGGGCTTCGACACCGCCACCCGCGCCGCGGCCGCGGGCGGCGTGACGACGATCCTCGACATGCCGCTGAACAGCATCCCCTCGACCACGAGCCGGCCGGCGCTCGAGGCCAAGCTGGCGGCGATGGAAGGGCGCGCGTACGTGGACGTCGCGCTCTGCGGCGGCCTGGTGCCGACGAACGTGGGCGATCTCGGCGCGCTCGTGGACGCGGGGGTCCTCGCCTTCAAGTGTTTCCTCGCGGAGAGCGGGGTCGACGAGTTCTCCCACGTGAACGAGGCGGAGCTCTCGGCGGGGATGCGGCGCCTCGCCGAGCTCGGCGCGACCCTCCTCGTGCACGCCGAGCTGCCGGGCCCCCTCTCCGAGGCCGAGGCCACCGTCGCCGGCGCCGATCCGCGCGCCTACGCGACGTGGCTCCGCGCGCGCCCCCGCCGCGCCGAAGATCTGGCGGTGGACCTCGTCGCGCGCTTCTCGGCGGAGTACGGCGCGCGCGCCCACATCGTCCACCTCGCGTCCTCGGACGCGCTGCCGATCGTCGCGCGCGCGCTCGACGCGAAGGCCCCGTTCACCGCCGAGACGTGCCCCCACTACCTCACGTTCGCGGCCGAGGACGTCCCCGACGGCGCGACCGAGTACAAGTGCGCGCCGCCGATCCGCGAGCGAGAGAACCGCGACAAGCTCTGGGACGGCCTCCGGCAAGGCGTGCTCGCCCAGGTCGTCACCGATCACTCGCCGTCGTCGGCGGCGATGAAGTGCAGCGAGTCCGGCGACTTCAGCAAGGCGTGGGGCGGCATCGCCTCGCTGCAGCTCGGCTTGGCCGCGGTGTGGACCGAGGCCCGCGCGCGAGGGATGACCCTCGAGCACGTCGCGCGCCTGATGTGCGAGGCGCCGGCGCGCCTGCTCGGGCTCGAGGGCAAGAAGGGGCGGATCGCGGTGGGGGCCGACGCCGACCTCGCCTTCTTCGACGACGACGCCGACTTCGTCGTCGAGCCGCAGCGGCGCGAGCACCCGAACACCATCCCCCCGTACGCGCGGCGGCCGCTGCGCGGGCGGGTGCTCCGCACGATCGTGCGGGGCCACACCGTGTACGACGCGGGCGCGTTCGGGCCCGCGGTGGGCGCTTGGCAGAGGAGGACTCGATGACGGCGACGGCGGCAGAAGACGGCTCGGATTTGGTGAACCTCGCCGACCTCCGGTTCGGCGCGACGGTGCTCTACGCGAACGACGACTTCTTCGCGTCGAAGGACAACCTCCTCCTGCCGCAGAAGCCCATCTTCATCGATGGAAAGTACACCGATCGCGGCAAGTGGATGGACGGCTGGGAGTCGAAGCGGCGGCGGGTGCCGGGCCACGACTTCGCCATCCTCCGCCTGGGCGTGCCCGGCGTCGTGCGCGAGGTGGTCGTCGACACCGCGTTCTTCCGCGGCAACTTCCCCGAGAGCTGCTCGATCGACGGCGCCAGCGTGCGCGGCTACCCCGCCACCGAGGCCCTCCTCGAGGGCGACGTCGCGTGGACGCCGGTGCTCCCCCGCACCAAGCTCGAGGGCAACTCCATCAACCGCTTCGCGGTGAAGTCGACCGACCGCTTCACCCACCTCCGGCTGAACATCTTCCCCGACGGCGGCGTCGCGCGGCTGCGCGTGTACGGCGACGTCCTCGCGGAGCCGAAGTGGATGGGCCGGAGCGGCGCCGCGGTCGATCTCGCCGCCGCCGAGCACGGCGCGATCGTCGTCGCCTGCAACGACATGTTCTTCGGCTCGCGGCACAACCTCATCATGCCCAACCGCGCGCTCGACATGGGCGACGGCTGGGAGACGAAGCGGAGCCGGCGCGAGGGCCCCGACTGGGTCATCGTCAAGCTCGGCGCAGAGGGCGTCCTCGAGCGCCTCGTCGTCGACACCCTCCACTTCAAGGGCAACTCCCCCGAGAGCGCGGCCCTGTGCGTGTGCCACGCGCCCGACCGCGAGCCGTCGGGCACGCGCGAGGAGGACTGGACGCCGGTGCTCCCGCGCACGAAGCTCCTCCCCCACACGGCCCACGTCTTCGACGAGGGGCTCGGCGCCCACGGGCCAGCCACCCACGCGCGCCTGCGCATCTGGCCCGACGGGGGCGTCAGCCGCCTGCGGCTCTTCGGCGTCGTGACCGACGACGGGCGCGAGGCGGCGGGGCTCCGCTACGTGAACGCGCTCGCGACCAAAGACGCGGAGGCGGTGTTCTTCGCCTGCTGCGGCGCGCGCGCGTTCGCGCAGCGGCTCGCGGCGACGCGCCCCGCGTCTTCGCTCGCGGCCCTGCAGAAGGCCGCGGCCGAGGTGTGGGCCTCGCTCGCGGCCGACGACTGGGAGGAGGCGTTCCGCGGCCACCCCCGCATCGGCGAGCGCAAGGCGCCGCCGACCCAGGGCGCGACCGCGGCCGCGTGGTCGCGCGGCGAGCAGTCCAAGGTCGAGTCGGCGAGCGCAGCCGTCCTCGCCGAGCTGCGGGAGGTGAACGAGGCCTACGAGGCCAAGTTCGGGCGCACGTACATCGTCTGCGCCACCGGCAAGACGGCCGAGGAGATGCTCGCGATCGCGAAGGGACGCTTGCAGAACGCACCCGACGCGGAGCTCCGCGCCGCCGCCGAGGAGCAGCGGAAGATCACCGACCTTCGCCTCGCGAAGCTCGTCCTCGCCGCCGAGGCTCGCCGATGAGCGCGACCAGCCCCATCACCACCCACATCCTCGACACCACCCTCGGCAAGCCGGCCCGCGGCGTCGGCGTCACCCTCGAGCGCCGCGAGGCGTCCGCGTTCGTGGTCGTCGGCACCGGCGTCACCGACGCCGACGGGCGGGTGAAGACCTTGCTCGCGCCCGGCTCCCTCACCGCGGGGACGTACCGGATCACGTTCGACGTCGGGGCCTACCACGCCGCGCTCGGCACCGACGGGTTCTACCCCGAGGCGAGCATCACCTTCGTCGTCCGCGACCCGGCCGCCCACTACCACGTGCCGCTGCTGCTCAACCCCTACGGGTTCGCGACCTACCGCGGGAGCTGAGGCGCCGGCTCACACCGCGAGGTTCTTGAGCAAGAGCACGCCCACGCTTCCCACGTAGAGCGCGAGGCCGACGATGAGGAGCGCGAGCGACCTCGAGAAGGCCCGCGTCTTTTCGTTCCGCACCCGGATGGCGGCCTTGAGCGCCTCTTCGACCGAGCACGGCTTGAGCTGCGACGTCCAGCGGATCCGCAGGATGCCGCCCATCGACAGCGAGGCCCCGAGGAGCACGGTCACGAGGCCGCTCACGAGGAGCACCGCCGCCACCGGCCCCGAGTGCGCGATGCTCGCGCCCGAGAAGCCGGTCACGGTGATGGTGAGGCCCGCCAGCGACAGGAGCGTCTGGGCGCGGCCCATCAGGATGCCGAGCTGGCGCTCGATCTCGCCCATCACCTTCGCGGCGTCCCCGCCGTAGAGCTGGATCAGGTGGCTCGCTTCGTCCTCGACGCTGACGGGGGGCTCCACGGGACCCCTTGTAGTTCAACGGGGGGAGGCGCGGCAAAATGTCGGTGGGCGTGGACGCGCGGCGGCGTGCGCGCGATCACGCGCGCGCGCGCGCCGCGGTGAGCTCGGCGAAGCCGAGGGCGAGGTCGGGCGCCGTGAGGCCCACGGGGCCGAGATCCTCGGCGTCGAGGGCGCCGGCCGCGAGCCCGCGCCGGAAGAAGCCGAGGAGGGCCTCGGCCGTCGCCGCGTCGTCGAACAGCGCCCCGGTGGCGCTCGCGCGCGCGCCGGCGTCGAGGAACGTGGAGAGGCGCGCCTGGGTGGCCGAGAGCGCCTCCCGGTAGTGGGTGAAGACGGTGGCGTAGCGCGACACGAGCTGCGTCGGGTGGAGGTCCCAGCCCTGGTGGATCCCGCGGCGGAGCGACTCGGCCACGTCCGATGCGTGCAGTCTCCACCCATCGCGGACGGCCCGCGCGACCTCGTCGGGCGAGGCGCCCTTCTTGGCCACCGGCAGCACCGCGGTCGCCCCATCCGAGAGGGCGACGCCGGTGCCGGCGAGGGCGATCTTCGCGAGGGTGCGGGCGAGCTCGCACGCGGGGTGGCTCATCGACTGATCGCGGGCGAGCACGTCCAGCCGCGCGGTGAGGTCGTAGCTGCCGACGTGCACGCTCTCGAGGCGGCCGGCGTGATCGCGGGCGATGCGCGCGAGGGGGATCGTGCCGCCTTCGCCCACCAGGATCTCCGGGGCCTCGAGCATGATCTCCATCCCGATCGCGCCCTCGGCGAGCCCGAGCCGGCTCTCGAGGAGCGCGAGCGCGCGGGCGAGCGCGGCCGGCTCCTCCGCCCGCGTGACCTTCGGCAACGTGACGCAGAAGCCGGCGGGGAGACCGCGACCGGCGCGCGCGAGCTCCGTCACGAAGCGGTCGAGGGTCGCGAGCGAACGCCGGTGCGCCTCGCGCGAGAGCGCCTTCACCCGGACGCCGACCTTGGGGGCGAGGGTGCCGGCGGCCATCCCCGCCGCGACCTCGCGCGCGGCGCGCGTGGCCTCCCGGTCTTCCTCCTCCGGCGAGCGCACGCCGAAGCCGTCCTCGAAGTCGATGCGCTGATCGCAGAGCGGCTCGCGCTCGAGCTTCCGCCGAACGCGCGCGAGCACGTCGGGCGACGCGGCGAGAGCCTCGCCGTGCGCGTCGAGCGCCGCGAGCGCGATGTCGCCCATCCGTCGCGCGGCATCGGAGCGGAAGAGGTGGGCGCCGCCGTACAGCACCGAGATCGGCTGCGCGGCGCGCGCCCTCGCCGGGGTGGCCGGGGCCTCGAGGTCACGGGCGAGCGCCGCGAGGTCGGCTGCGGTCAGCGTCGTGGGTGAGTCCTGGGACATGCCGCGCCAGGGTCGCACGACCGACCGCGGCCGTCACTCCTCGGCGCCCTCGCGCGACGTCACCCCGGAGGATCGGCGAGCGCGTCGGGCGCGCCGGCGACGGCGTGGACCGCCAGGATCTCGACGACGGCGGCGGCGGGGATCGGGCCGTGGACGTGCGGCATCGGCCCCCGCGGCGTCGCCGCCTCCTCCACGCGCGCCGCGACGAGGCGGGGATCGATCCTGAGCACGACGAGGTCGTCGACCGGGATCGATGCAAAATACAACTTCACCGTCTCGGCCACCGCCGCCCGGTACGAGCAGTGGACGAAGCCCTCGCTGGCGAGCGACGGCGGCGAATACGGCGCCGGCGGCGCGCCCCCGCGGGGCGCGGTGAGCGCGGGCACCTCGACGCGTCGCACGACGTGGTAGAGCCAGCGCGCTTCGGCCATCGAGGTCGATGGTATCTCGCCTTCGCGCGGGAGGCACCCGCCCGACGCGCGAGGGGTCGCACGCGCGAAGAGAAAGTGCGAGAGTGCGCCATGGCTCCGCGGTGCGAGATCCACCACGCCGACAACCTCGAGGTCCTCGCGGGGATGGGCGACGGCTCGGTGGACCTGGTCTACGTCGACCCCCCGTTCAACACCGGCAAGGCGCAGACGCGGACGCGCCTCAAGACCGTCGCCGACGCGACGGGCGATCGCCAGGGGTTCGGGGGCCGGCGGTATCGCACCGAGCGCGTGGGGCAGAGCTCGTTCGACGATCGCTTCGACGACTACCTGGGCTTCCTCCGCCCGCGCCTCGAGGAGGCGCACCGCGTGCTCGCCGCGAGCGGGACCCTCTACGTTCACCTCGACTACCGCGAGGTGCACTACGTGAAGGTGATGCTCGACGGGATCTTCGGGCGCGAGTGCTTCTTGAACGAGGTGATCTGGGCGTACGACTACGGGGCGCGGACCAA
Organism: Myxococcales bacterium; assembly: GCA_016794325.1. Taxonomy (GTDB): domain Bacteria; phylum Myxococcota_A; class Polyangia; order Polyangiales; family Polyangiaceae; genus SXNL01. The sequence continues at coordinate 7,606 of JAEUKG010000204.1, forward strand.
GCGGCGCTGGCCCCCGAAGCACGACAACATCCTCGTCTACGTGCGCGACCCCGACCGGTACTACTTCTCCACCGACGACGCCGACCGCATCCCCTACATGGCGCCGGGCCTCGTCGGCCCCGAGAAGGCGGCCCGCGGCAAGCTGCCGACCGACACCTGGTGGCACACCATCGTCAGCCCCACCGGCAAGGAGAAGACGGGCTACCCCACGCAGAAGCCCCTCGGGATCCTGCGCCGCCTCGTGCGCGCGTCATCGCCGCCCGGCGGCCTCGTGCTCGACTTCTTCGCCGGCAGCGGCACCACCGGCGAAGCGGCGCTGCTCGAGGGCCGCAGCGCGGTCCTCGTCGACGAGAGCGACGCGGCGATCGCCGTCATGCGCCGCCGCCTCGCCGGCTACCCGGACGTCACGTTCCCCCGAGCCCCCAGGCAGCGGAGGTGAGCGACCTCATGGCGCCGGACGCGCCGGCGAACCGGCTCGCGCGGCCGAAGGGCCGAGAGTGACGCGCGACGTCAGCGCGCGCGGGGGCCGACGGGCTTGAGATCGTAGATGGCGCGGAGGTCGGCGAACTCCTCCGACATGTCGAGCCCGAGATCGCGGACGCGGCCCTGCTCGATGTCGAAGACCCAGGGGTGCACCTTCGGGAAGCCCGTCTTGTACCAGGCGCGCTGCACGTGGTGGCTCTTGATGACGTTCAGGCACTGCTCGCGCACGTTGAGCTCCACGAGGAGCCGCGAGCGCAGTCGGTCGTCGAGCTCCGCGTCGAGCTCGGTGCGGTGCAAGCGGTACACGTCGCGCAGCGTCTGGAGCCAGTTGTTGAGCTGCCCCATGTCCGTCGGCGCGAGGGCGGAGGCGACGCCGCCGCACTCGTAGTGCCCGCAGACCACGATGTGCTCGACGTGGAGCTGCTCCACCGCGTACTGGAGGACCGCGCCGACGTTCGCGTCCGTCAGCACGACCTGGTTCGCGATGTTCCGGTGGACGAAGACCTGGCCCGGCGCCGCGCCGAGCATCTCCTCGACGGTGACGCGGCTGTCGCTGCAGCCGATGTAGAGGATCTCCGGGTTCTGGCCGCGCGCGAGCCGCTCGAAGTACTCCGGGTCCTCCGCCCGCTTGCGCTCGGCCCAGCGCTCGTTGTTCGCCAAGGCCTGCCGGAGGAAGTCGCTCATCGTGGGACGGCTCCTTACCCCGACGGTGCCCCGACGTCACGTTCCGAAGTGGCGCGCGGCGCGCCCCGGACGCGCCCGATTCCGCTTAGATCTCGAGGGCTATCCGCGATGGCGCCGGAGCGCCCTTCGCGCTCGGCGCCCCACCTGCTACGCACCTCGGGTGCTCTCGCCGCGCGCCACCCTCGCAGTGTCGACGCTCGCGGCGCTCGCCCTCGGCCTCGCGTACGCCCCCGCTGCGCGCGCGCAGGCCCCCATCGAGGAAGAAGACCCGACCGCCCTCGAGGCGCCGCGCCTCGTCGAGGCCCCGCTCCCGGAGTTCCCGGTCGGCGAGGTGCGCGCGGCCACCGTCCACCTCACGCTCGTCGTGGACGCCGAAGGGCGCGTCCGCGAGGTGCGCGCCGCCGAGGGCGACGCCCCCTTCGTGGACCTCGCGCGCCGCGCCGCGGAGGGCTTCCGCTTCGAGCCTGCGCGCCGCGGCGCGGTCGCGGTCACGGTCGTCGTCCGCGTCGACGTCGAGTTCACCCCGCCGCCCGAGCCCACCCCCGGCCCCCCCGAGCCGGTGCCGCCGCCGCACGCCGCCGCCCCCGAAGCGCCGGTGCAAGACGTCGTCGTCCAGGGCGAGAAGCAGCCGCGCGGCAAGCGACCCGCGCTCGGCAAGACCGAGCTCCGGCAGCTCCCCGGCGCGCTCGGCGATCCGCTGCGCGCGGTCGAGGTCCTCCCCGGGGTCATCCCGACCGTGTCAGGCCTCCCCTACTTCTACGTGCGCGGGGCGCCCCCCAACTCGACGGCGTTCTACCTCGACGACCTCCGGCTGCCCTACCTCTTCCACGTGGGCCTCGGGCCGTCGAGCGTCCACCCGTCGCTCGTGCGCTCGGTCGACCTCTTGCCGGCGGCCACCGATCCCGAGCTCGGCCGGGTCGTCGGCGCCTTCGTGCGGGCCGGGCTCCGCGAGCCGAGCGATCGCCTCACGTTCGACTCCCGGGTGCGCGCGCTCGACGCGTCGAGCTTCGTCGAGGCGCCGATCGGCGAGCGCTGGCACGTCGCCGCGGGCGGGCTCGCCTCGTACACCAAGCCGCTCCTGTCGCTGTTCGCCCCCGAGTTCACCATCGACTACCGCGACGCGCAGAGCCGCGTGGTGTGGGATCCGACCCCTCGCGACCGCCTCACGTTGCTCGCGTTCGGCTCCTACGACTTCGCCTCGCAGGTGGAGGACGGCGCCGAGCGCGTCCTCTTCGCCTCCGAGCTCTACCGCGCCGATCTGCGCTGGGACCGCGACCTCGGTCCGCGCCAGAAGCTCCGCGTCGGCGCGACCGCGGGCTACGATCGCTCGCGCCTCGTCGGCAAGCGCTTCGCCCGCGACTTCTCCGTCGCCGCCCGGGCGCGCTACACGACCCCGCTCGGCGACGACGTGGACCTCAAGACCGGCGCCGACCTCCGCGCCGACGACTACGGGGCCGACCTGCCGTCGGAGCACGCCCTCACCCGCGCCGACTACGAGGAGACGAAGCGCGTGCTCGGCGACCGCACCGACCTCGAGACCGGCGCCTACGCCACCGTCGTCTACCGGCCGACGCGACGCGCGGAGCTCCTCGCGGGGGCGCGCTTCGACCTCTACCGCTCGCTCGGCGTCACCGCCCCCGCCCTCGAGCCGCGCACCGCGTTCGCCTACGAGGTCGCGCCCTACCTCCGGCTCAGGACCGAGCACGGGATCGCCCACCAGCCGCCGGCGTATTCGCTCCCCATCCCCGCGCTCGCGATCGGCGGCTTGCCCGGCGGCCTCCAAGAGAGCTTCCAGTCGAGCGTGACGAGCGAGGTGGCGCTCCCCGCTCGCCTCTTGCTCGCGGCGACGGCGTTCCGCAGCGCGTTCAGCAACCTGAGCGACTTCGTGCTCCTGCAGAGCGACTTCCCGTTCCGCCCCACCGCGCCCGCGAGCGGCCTCACCGTGGGCGGCGAGGTCGCGCTGTCGCGCCCCGTTCGCGACCACTGGGGATTGCAGGTATCCTACACGTTGTCGCGGAGCACCCGCGGACCGGCGCGCGGCGGCACCGAGCTCTCCCCCTACGACCGCACCCACGTGCTCAACCTCGCGCTCATGTTCGACCTCGGACGCGGATGGAACCTCGGAGGGCGCTTCCTCCTCTACACCGGCCTCCCCGAGCGCCCCGCGAACCTCGACGGGCCGCGGCTGCCGACGTTCCACCGCATCGACGCCCGCCTCGCCAAGCGGTGGACGATCGGCAAGACCGGGTACGTGGGCGTCGTCCTCGAGGGCATCAACGTCACCGCCCGCACCGAGACCATCGGGATCACGTGCACCGACGGCCCGTGCCGCCCCCGCACGCTCGCTCCGCTCGTCATGCCGAGCCTCGGGCTCGAGGGGGGCATGTGATGCGCCGCGCCCGCGCCCTCCTCGCGCTGGCCGCGCTCGGCCTCGGCGCGTGCCTGCCCGAAGA
>JAEUKG010000216.1 GCA_016794325.1 Myxococcales bacterium
GTCAGCTCGGCGCGACGCTACGCCTACAGCGTCGAGTCCGTTCGCCTGATCGAGCCGGGCGGCAAGTTCGCCGTGCACGTGGAGATCGTCGACCGCCACGTGGGCGTCCTCCACGACCTGACGCTCGTCACCACCCTCGCCGACGCGAACGGAGAGGCCCGCGAGTCGTGGCGTCCGCAGATCCGAGTCGCCGAGTCGTGCGGCGGCGTGACGGAGACGACCCCCGAGCAAGCGGCGCTCGGCCGTCCGCTGACCCCCGCGCCGCTGTCAGCCGACCCCTACCTGAGCTCCCCCTTCCGGACGGGTCGCCCCGCGCCGCTCACCGATCCGCCGCGCCACTGAGTTCGTCCCCAGCGCCGCGTGCGAGCAGAAGACGACGCGCGCTCCCGCCGCGCGTACGCCCGCGCTCCCCGCCGCGCGTACGCCCGCGCGCGCTCCGCGCTCCCGCGCTCCCGCGCGTGCCACGCGTACGCCCGCGCGCGCTCCGCGCTCCCGCGCTCCCGCGCTCCCGCGCTCCCGCGCTCCCGCGCTCCCGCGCGTACGCCCGCGCGCGCTCCGCGCTCCGCGCTCCGCGCTCCCGCGCTCCCGCGCGCGCTCCGCGCTCCCGCACTCCCGCGCGTACGCCCGCGCGCGCTCCGCGCTCCCGCACTCCCACGCGTACGCCCGCGCGCGCTCCGCGCTCCCGCGCTCCCGCGCTCCCGCGCTCCCGCGGGTGCTCCGCGTGCTCCGCGTGCTGCGCGCACCGCGCGTGCTGCGCGTGCTGCGCGTGCTGCGCGCACCGCACGCACCGCGCGTGCTGCGCGTGCTGCGCGTGCCGCGCGTGCCGCGCGTGCCGCCGTGCCTTGCGTACGGGGCGCAGGCGCGCCACCGGAGGTCGCCACGCGCTTGATCGCCGAGGGACGCGCCGAACGTCGCGCCGCGCGCCGCGCGAAGAGCTCGCGGTCAGCGGAGCGCGGGATCGAACGTCTCGAGCGCGCGCGTGTAGTCAGCGGCTCTCCGCGCGGCGAAGTAGTCGAGCCCGAGCGTGACGAGGCTCTCGACGCCGAGCGCCACGCCCGCGCCGGTCCAGCCCGGCTTGTCGGCGACGACGCCGTACGACGCGAGGCCGGCGCCGGCCGCGGCGAGGCCGATCTCGACGAGCGCGAGCCAGCGGAACTGGCGGTTGACGCGATCCATCCGCGCGAGCTCGAGGTCGCGGAGCCGCGCCGGGTTCCGCCGCAAGATCGCGCGGAGGCGCGCGGCTTGGTCGTTCGAGCGCGCCCACACCACCGCCCCCACGGCGAAGTGGACGACCCCGAACGCGAGCAGAGGCGCCGAGGCGCCGCGCGACCACTCCGCGCCTTGCGCGTAGGCGACGCCGCCGCCGAACATCGACGAGGCGCCGAGCCCCATGAACACCGAGCCTTCGGCGCGCTCGCCCGCAAAGTACTCGTCGAGCTCGAGCCGCATCCACGGCCGCGCGGTGGGCGCCGGCTCGACGGCCTCCCCCTCCGAACCGCGCGCCGGCTCGGCGCGAGCGTCCGGCGCCGTGAGCACGGCGGCGGCGACCACGACCGCGGCCGCGCTCGTCGCGGCCCACCTCCCCGCCGGAGCGGCACGCCGTGCCGGCGCGGAGAGCGAGGAGGCGAGCGCGCTCATCTTCAGCCGGGGAACACCTTGCGGAACGCGGGCCGACCGATCATCCGCTCGGTGTACGCCTTGAGCTTCGGGTGCCCCTCGAGGAGGCCGATCTGCATCGCCAAGCACAGGTCGTAGCCGACCACGACGTCGGCGGCGGTGAACTTGTCGCCCACGATGAACTGGCGATCGCCGAGGCGCTTCTCGAGGAAGCCCGCCGCTGTCTTCCACGTCGGCTCCTTCGCCTCGACCACCTTCGGGTCGCGCTTGCCTTCGGGCAGGAGCTTCTTGTGGAAGTACATCGGGATGATCGTCTCGTCGAGCGTCGAGACCGCGTACACGATCGCCTCGTAGTAGCGCGCGCGGTCCGGCGAGGTGAGCGCCGGCGCCATGCCCTTGTCGGCGTGCTGATCCGCGAGCGCCATCACGATCGCCGCCGACTCGATCATCGGGCCCTGGCCGAGATCGATCGCCGGCACCAGCCCGTGCGGCTGCAGCGCGAGGTGTGCCGCGCCCTTGTGCTCGCCTTTCATGAAGTCGAGGGTGTGGACGTCGTACGTCGCGCCGACCTCCTCGAGAAACCATTGAACGCGGCTCGAGCGGCTGCCGGGGACTCCGTGAAGGTGAATCGTCATGATCGTCTCCTCCCTTGGGTGAGGCGGCGATGCTACCGCACGGCGCTCGCCGAGCGAGCGCTTTCGCCCCGAGCGACGGCGCCCCTCCAAGCCCCGCGCGAGGCCGCCTGGGCGGTGGTTGG
>JAEUKG010000221.1 GCA_016794325.1 Myxococcales bacterium
TTCGCCCGGGAGCTACGGCGCAGCGCAGACGTTCGACAACCAGCCGCGATGACGGCGCGGGCGCCGCGGCTCAGCCCGCCGCGCCGCCGAGGGCGGCCAACACCTCGCGCGCGACCCCGCCCGAAGACGCCGGGTTCTGGCCGGTGACGAGCCGGCCGTCGCGCACGATCTGGGGCTTCCACATCGGCCCGCCCTCGAAGCGCCCGCCGAGCTCGCGGAGGCGCGTCTCGAGCGCGAAGGGGACGACCTCGTGGAGCTCGGCGGCCCGCTCCTCCTCGTTCGTGAAGCCGGTCACGCGGCGGCCAGCGACGAGCGGCTGACCGTCCACCCGCGCGCCCACGAGCGCCGCGGGCCCGTGGCACACCGCGGCGACGACTCCGCCGCGCTCCCAGGTCGCGGCGACGACGCGCGCGAGGTCGGGATCCGACGGCAGGTCCCACATCACGCCGTGCCCGCCGACCACGAAGACCGCGTCGAAATCCTCTCGGACGTCGGCGAGCTTCCGGGTCGTCGCGAGGGCCTCCTTTGCGGCGGCGTCCGCGACGAAGGCGCGAACCTCGGGCGCCTCGCTCCCCTCGCTCTTCGGATCCACGGGCGCTGCGCCCCCGCGCGGCGACGCGAGCTCCACCTTCGCGCCGGCGGCGGCGAAGATGCGGTAGGGGACCGCGAGCTCCTCGAGCCACAGGCCGGTCGTGCGACCGGTCGTGCCGAGCTGGGCGTGGCTGGTGAGGATCAAGAGGACGCGGGGGGTCGAGCTCATCGGGGTTCTTCTCCTGGTCGTGGTCGTGTCGTCGGGTTTCGGCGGTGTCTCTCGCGGACGAGGAACAGCGTAGCCACCCCTATCGTCCTCGCCCGTTACACCTTCTAACGATAATGTTTAGCCATGCTCATCAATCACGAGCTCCTGTCCACGTTCATCACCGTGGCCGAAGAGGCCACGTTCGCGGCCGCGGCGAAGCGGCGCCGGGTGACGACCTCGGCGGTGAGCCAGCAGATGAAGGCGCTCGAGGGCCAGCTCGGCGTCGCCCTGTTCGAGCGCGTCGGGCGGCGCGCGCGGCTCACCGACGCCGGGCGCGCCCTCGCCGCGGCGGTGAAGGATCCGCTCGCCGCGGTCGACGCCGCCGTCGAGGCGATCGCGACGGGCGCGAGCGAGGTCCGGGGGCGGGTCGCGATCGGCGCCCCGCGGCCGTTCGCGAGCGTGTGGCTGCGGCCGCGCCTGCGCGAGCTCGTCGCCCGGTTCCCCGGCGTCGTACCCGAGGTGTCGTTCGACGTGCCGTCGGCGCTGGAGGCGAGGCTCGTGCGCGGCGATCTCGATCTCGCGGTGCTCGCCCGCGCCCCGGAGGCCGGTGCCCTCGATCACGCCGTCGTCCACGTCGAGAGCTTCGTGCTCGTCGGGGCGCCGAGCCTCCTCGCGCGCGCGGGCACACCCCGCAGCGCCGACGAGCTCGCGCGCCGCGAGTTCGTCGCGTTCGACCACGATCTGCCGATGCACGCGCCGTTCTGGCGCGCGGCCTTCGGCGGGCGGAGCGCGCCCGGGGGCCGCGTGATCGCCTACGTCGCCAGCCTCGACGAGATGCGCGCGCTCGCGGTCGCGGGCGTCGCGCTGGCGGTGTTGCCCGACTATTTCGTGGAGGAGGCCATCCGCGAGCGCGCGCTCGTGGCCGTCGACGTGGGCCGCGGGCGCGCGAAGAGCCCGCTCCACCTGGCGTGGCGGCGCGCGGCCGCGCGCTCGGGCCGCACGACCGCGGTGCGCGATCTCTTGCTCGCCGAGGGTCGCCCCCGCGGCTGAAACGCGGCATGCTGGCCCCATGAGCGCGCCCACCCCGTTCGTCGAGCTCGCGCGCGCGAGCGCCGCCCTCGCCGCGACGCGCTCGCGCACCGCGAAGAAGGCGATCGTGGCGGCGCTCCTCCGGGGCCTGGCGCCGCGAGAAATCGCGCCCGCGGTGGGCTGGCTCGTCGAGGAGCCGGTGTGCGGGCGCATCGGCGTCGGCTACGCGCACCTGTGGTCGATGTCGCGCGACGGCGCGCCCGCGGAGCCCACCGTGACGCTCGACGAGGTCGAGGCGACCCTCTCGGCGGCCGCGGGCTCGGAGCGCGCAGAGACGCTCGCCCGCGTCGACGGGCTGTACGAGCGCCTCACGGAGCCGGAGCGCGCGCTCTTCCGCGGCGCGCTGACCGGCAGCCTGCGCCAGGGGAGCCTCGGCGGCGTCATGATCCTCGCGCTCGCCGAGGTGCGCGGCGTCGACGAGGCCGCGGTGCGGCGCGCGGTGATGGTGAGCGGATCGGTGGTGCGGGCGGCGGAGGCGCTCCTCGGGCCCGAGCGCGCCGAGGCGCCGCCGGCGTCGCTCGAGCTGTTTCGCCCGCTCGCGCCGATGCTCGCGGCGTCGGCCAAGACGCTCGAGGACGCGCTCGATCAAGCGCCCGACGCGACGGTCGAGTGGAAGCTCGACGGCGTGCGCGCGCAGGTGCACAAGCACGGCGAGCGGATCACGATCTTCTCGCGCGGCGGCAACGACATCACCGCCGGGTGCGCGCCGCTCGTCGCCGGCCTCTCGCGGCTGCCGTGCGGGGACGCCGTCCTCGACGGCGAGGTGGTGCTCGAGGACGCCACCGGCGCGATGCGGCCCTTCCAGGACACGTTCTCGGCGGTCGCCAAGGACGGCGTCGGCGCGCCCGGCGATCGCCTGCGGATCTACATCTTCGACGTCCTGCACCGGGACGGCGTCGATCTCCTCGACGCGCCCCTCCGCGATCGCGTCGCGGCGGTCGAGCACCTCGCGCCCGACGACATGCGCGTGCCCCGGGTCGCGGGCGCCGATCGCGCCCTCGCGCGCCGCTTCTACGACGAGGCGATCGCGTTCGGGCACGAGGGGGTGATGGTCAAGGACCTCGGGTCGACCTACCGCTTCGGCGCGCGCGGCAAGGCGTGGCAGAAGGTGAAGGAGCACACCACGGTGGATCTCGTGGTGCTCGCGGTCGAGCGCGGCTCGGGCCGGCGCTCGACCTTCTTGTCGAACCTCCACCTCGGGGCGCGGCGCGACGACGGCACGTTCTGCATGGTGGGCAAGACGTTCAAGGGCCTCACCGACGAGCTGCTCGCGTGGCAGACCGAGCGGCTCGGGGCCCTCGCGACGTCCACGGAGGGGCACGTCGTCCACGTGAGGCCCGAGCTCGTCGTGGAGATCCGCTTCAACGACGTGCAGCGGAGCCCGCGGTATCCCGGCGGGATCGCCCTCCGCTTCGCGCGGGTCGTCCGCTACCGCGAGGACAAGAAGGCGAGCGAGGCCGATCGCCTCGCCGACCTCGTGGCGCGGTGCCCCGAGCCGCCGGCGGAGGATCCGGCCCGCGGCCGAGCGAAGAAGAAGGGCGCTCGGGCCGCCAAGGAGGCCGCCGCGAAGCGCCAGCTCTCGCTCTTCGACGATTGAGCGCCGCGCGCGGGCGGGGTCAGTCGAGCTTCGCGTCGAGCTCGCAGCTCGCGGCCGAGATCGTGGCGTGCCAACCGGAGTCGTAGACCGGGGCGTCGGCCGCCGCGCGGAGGTGGTAGTCGCCCACCCTCCCGTCGAAGGTGACGCTCAAGGTGCGCGGGCTCGACCACCCCGGCTTCATCTCCGTCCCGATCGGGCCCGTGGCGGAGGCGGGCCCGTCGATGACGAGCCCCGTCTTCGCCCACACCGTGCTCGCGTTGTGGACGGTCGCCGCGAAGGTGAGCGGAGCGTCGCAGGTGGGCCCGGCGGCGACCGATTCACCTGCAAGATACACGTGATTGGCGCGCTGGGCGGCGCGGGTGTCGGGGGGCAGGAGGGCGCTGGGATCCACGGCCTTGACCTTGAGCGCGCACGTCGGCGTGGTCCGGAGCCATCGGGTGCCGCCGGCGCCGCCGGTCTCCAGGGTGATCCGGTGGGTCGTGACGTGGCAGACGTTCTGGAGGCCGGCGTCGTCCTGGAACGCCACCGTGGTCGCCCCGTTCGCGGGCACGGTCACCGGCACGCTCGCGACCCTGCGGGGCCCTTGCGTCACCACCATCGTCGTCGAGACCGGCCGCCCAGCGGGGTTCGACACCCGCACCTCGTACGAGAGCGCCCCGCCGGCGTAGGCCCCGGCCTTCACGCCCGCGAGGATCGGCGGGTTGCCGGTCGGAGGCGGAGGCGGCGGCGTGGTCGGGGCGGCGCCCCCGGGCGCGGCCTGGACGCTGGCCGCGAGCGCGAGGCCGAGGCCGACGAAGAGGATGAGGATAGGGCGACGCATGAGGGTGAGCGTAGTGAGCGCCGCGGCTCCGTCGAGCGCATTGGAGCTTACGCGGGTCGCGTAAGCGCCGCGCCTCGCTCACGGCGCCGGCCGCGCGAGCCTCTTCACCCGGTATCGCGTCGAGGTCTGGCTGCTCGTCGTGATGTACGCCGCGTCGACCCACAGGACGTCCGACGCCGTCGACGCGAACGCCTTCGCGTAGCAGACCGCCTGCGTGAGCTCGCGACCGGCGTTGGAGGTCGCGCCCGCGTAGAGGCGCCCGCCCTGGCAGACGCGTCCGAACTCCTTGCCGGAGCTCGAGTCTTGGGACCACACCCAGCCGTCGTCGCCGAGCGGGGCCACCGCGCCGAAGGTGCCCGAGCGGAACTCGCCGGTGCGCTTTCCGTCTCGCGCGTAGCTCACCGCGACGTCGTCGGAGACGACGGTGAGGTTCGGGCCGCGGGCGAAGAAGTCGCGGACGGCCTTCACGTCGGTCACGGCCACGATCGACGGGCCGTCGGCGGGCCAGGGCGGGTCGGCCGAGCGGGCGGCCGACGACACCACGATCGTCCGCTCGAAGGCAGCCGGGCGCCCGCCGACGATGTCGCTCTTGAAGGAGCGATCCATCGCGAGGTAGAGCTTGTCGGCGTCGACGGCGACGCCGCGGCAATACTCGTTGAACCGAAAGCGATGGTGCTTCGCCGCCGCCGGCGACGCGAGCGGGAGGTCGACGAGCCCGCCCTCGCCGTTGATGCCGGGGGACTCGCAAACGAACAGGTGGCCGGCGTCGAGCGCGAAGCGACCGGTGAGGATGCCCACCGACGCGAGCGGCTCGGGCGCGAACGGCGGCGCCTTGGCCACGCGGAAGATCTCCCCGTCGGGCGACGCCTCCGGACCGGTCTTGCTGCGCGGCGCCGCGAACGACTCGCGACCCTTCTTCTGCGTGGCGAAGTAGACGTGGGTGTCGTCGACCGCGAGCGCGCCGTGGAGGCGCTCGGCGCGGTGCACCACCACCGACGGCCCCGCCTTCGGCACGAAGACGAGCTGGTCGGCGAGGACGACCATCACCCCCCCGCCGGTGTCGGCGAGCGCGACATGCGAGGACGGCGCGCCGTCGACCTCGACCTCGTAGAGCGTGGTCGCGGAGTCGGGCTCGGCGTCGTCGCCCTCGCACCCAGCGAGCGCGAGCGAAAGAAAAAGCGTGGCGGCGAGCGCGAGGCGGAGCGTGGCGGGGTGTGCGGCGAGCGAGGGCATGCCGTGAACCATAGGCCAGTTGTCCGATGGTTCAACCACTTTCGACCGGCCCGGGAAAATTCGTTGGCTGGCCAACCAATTTTCGACGGCCCCCGCTGCGGATGATTCATGTGTTCTTTCAGACTGTTACACCAAAGTCGAGCGCCCGGCGCGCGGCCGCGGGTGGGCCTAGACTGGAGGGGCCATGGCCGCTCCCGATCCGCTCTCCTCGTTCCACCCCGCCGTCGGCGCGTGGTTCCGCGAGGCCCTCGGCGCGCCGACCCGGGTGCAGGCGATGGCCTGGCCCCGCATCGCGAGCGGCGACACGACGTTGCTGCTCGCGCCGACGGGATCGGGCAAGACGCTCGCGGCGTTCCTCGCCGCCATCGACCGCCTCGCGCGCGAGCCGGAGGACGATCCCGACCGTCGCCTCCGCGTGCTCTACGTGTCGCCGCTCAAGGCGCTCGCGGTCGACGTCGAGCGGAACCTGCAAGCGCCCCTCGCGGGCGTGGTCGAGATGGCGGCGCGCACGGGCGCCGTGCTCTCCCGGCCCGAGGTGTTCGTGCGGACGGGCGACACCCCGGCCCAGGAGCGCGCGAAGGCGATGAGGCGCCCGCCCGACATCCTCATCACCACCCCCGAGTCGCTGTTCTTGATGCTCACGTCGTCGCAGCGCGAGCGCCTCGCCGCGATCGACACCGTCATCGTCGACGAGATCCACCAGCTCGTGCCCAGCAAGCGCGGCACCCACCTCTTCCTGTCGCTCGAGCGGCTCGAGGCGCTCGTGCCGGGCCGCAAGCTCCAGCGCATCGGCTTGTCGGCGACGCAGCGGCCGCTCGAGGAGGTCGCGCACCTGCTCGGCGGGCACGACGGCTCCGGTCGGCCGCGCAAGGTCGCGATCGTCGACGCGGGGGAGAAGAAGGCGCTGTCGATCACCGTGGAGGTGCCCCCGCCGCTCGCGCCGGGATCGAGCCCGCTCCTCCCGGACGACGACGACGAGTCCTTCCGCTCCAAGAGCGTGTGGCCCGAGGTCCACGCGCGGCTCGTCGAGCGCATCCGCGGCGCGCGATCGACCATGGTCTTCGTCAACTCACGCCGCCTCGCCGAGCGTCTCGCGAACGCGCTCAACGAGACCGCAGGCGCGCCCATCGCCCTCGCTCACCACGGCTCGGTGGCCAAGGAGCAGCGGCGCGACATCGAGGACCGGCTGAAGGCCGGCCTCTTGCCCGCGATCGTGGCGACGTCGTCGCTGGAGCTCGGCATCGACATGGGCGCCGTCGACCAGGTGATCCAGGTGGAGGCGCCGCCGTCCGTCGCGTCGGGCATCCAGCGCATCGGCCGCGCGAGCCACCACGTCGGCGGCGTGCCCTCGGGCGTCATCGTGCCGAAGCACAAACACGATCTCGTCGCGTGCGCCGCCGCCTCCGCCGGGATCGAAGCCGGCGACGTCGAGGCGAGCTTCTTCCCCCGCAACCCGCTCGACGTCCTCGCGCAGCAGATCGTCGCGATCGCGGCGGTGGGGGTGCCGCTCGGGATCGGCCAGCGCGCCAAGAAGAAGAAGAAGGCCACGAAGACGCTCGCGGGGGCGGTGGCCGTCGAGACTCCGGTGGACGACCTCTGGGCGCTCGTGCGCAAGTCGGCGCCGTTCGCGAAGCTCCCGCGGTCGAGCTTCGAGGGCGTGCTCGACATGCTCTCGGGTCGCTATCCGAGCGACGAGTTCGCCGACCTCCGGCCGCGCATCACCTGGGATCGCGCGCGCAACGTCGTCGTGGCCCGCGCCGGCGCGCAGCGCCTCGCCATCCAGAACGCGGGGACGATCCCCGATCGCGGCCTCTACGGCGTCTTCTTGAAGCACGACGCCGCCACCGACGGCGCGGTCGGCGACGGGAGCTCGAAGGGCAAGCCGAGCCGGCGCGTCGGCGAGCTCGACGAGGAGATGGTGTTCGAGCTCCGCGAGGGCGAGGTCTTCATGCTCGGCGCCTCGTCGTGGCAAGCCGACGAGATCACCCGCGATCGCGTGCTCGTCACGCCCGCGGCCGGCCAGCCGGGGAAGATGCCCTTCTGGCACGGCGACAACCTGGGGCGGAACGTGGCGTTCGGCCAGCGGATCGGCGCCCTCCTGCGCGAGGTGTCGGCGCGCTCCCCGGCCGAGGCCCACAAGCTCTTGCGCGAGCGCCACCACCTCGACACACGCGCCGCCGACGGGCTCACCGAATACGTGCAGAGCGAGATCGCGGCGGCGGGCGCGCTCCCCACCGACACGACCGTCGTCGTCGAGCGCGTGCCCGACGAGCTCGGCGACCTGCGCGTCTGCGTGCTCACCCCGTTCGGAAGCCGCGTGCACGCCCCGTGGGCGATGGCCGCGCTCCGCCGCCTGCGCGAGGCGCGCGCCGGCGACATCGAGGCGGTGTGGTCGGACGACGGCATCGTCTTCCGCGTGCCCGGCGGCGAGGCGCCGCCGCCCAACGAGCTCCTCTTCCCGAGCTCGGACGACATCGAGGACATCGTCACGCGCGAGCTCGGCGGGTCGTCGCTCTTCGCCGCGCGCTTCCGTGAGGCCGCCGCTCGGGCGCTCCTCTTGCCGCGGCAGGTGGTCGGCAAGCGGACGCCGCTGTGGGCCCAGCGCAAGCGCGCCGCGGACCTGCTGGCGGTCGCGACCCAGTTCCCGTCCTTCCCCATCGTCCTCGAGACCTACCGCGAGGTGCTGCGCGACGCGTTCGATCTCCCGTCGCTGGTGGAGATCCTCCACGCGATCGAGGCGAGGAAGATCCGCGTCCACACCGTCGACCTGTCGGTGGCGTCGCCGTTCGCGGCGTCGCTCATGTTCTCGTTCGTCGGCAACTTCCTCTACGACGAGGACGCCCCCGCGGCCGAGCGGCGCGCGCAGGCGCTCACCATCGACCAGGCGCAGCTCCGCGAGCTGCTCGGCGAGGGCGAGCTGCGGAAGCTCCTCGACCCCGAGGTCGTGGCCGAGCACGAGCGCGCGCTCCAGCGGCGCGACCGCCCGCTGCGGACGCCCGACGCCGTCCACGATCTGCTCCTCTGGCTCGGCGACCTCGGCGAAGCGGAGCTCGTCGCGCGCGCCGCCGACGCGGACGCGATGCCCGGCTTCCTCGCCTCGCTCGTCGCCGAACGACGCCTCGTGCGCGCGCGCGTCGCCGGCGAGGCGCGCTACGTCGCGGTCGAGGACGCCGCGCGCTACCGCGACGCGCTCGGTGTCGTGCTCGAGCGCGGCCTCCCCGAGGTGTTCCTCGCCCCCACCAAGGGAGCGCTCGTCTCGCTCGCGCACCGCTACGCCCGCACCCACGGCCCCTTCACCGCAGAGTCGCTCGCGGCGCGATTCGGCGTCGGCGTGGCCTCCGCCGAGGCCGCGCTCGAGGAGCTCGCCGAGCGCGGCAAGGTCGCGGCGGGCGCGTTCTTGCCGCTCGGGAAGCTCCCGGCCCGACGCGGCGCGCCCGCCGTCGAATATTGCGACGTCGAGGTCCTCCGCGTCCTCAAGCAGAAGACGCTCGCGAAGCTCCGCAAGGCGATCGAGCCCGCCCCCGCCCACCGGTTCGCGCGGTTCCTCGTCGAGTGGCAGGGCGTGACCTCCGGCGGCGAGCGCGAGGCGATCGGGCGCCGGCCGCCCACCGTCGACGCGCTGCTCGGCGCCATCGGCCGCCTCGAGGGGTGTCCGGTTCCCGCCTCCGTGCTCGAGACCGAGATCCTGCCGGCGCGCGTACCGGGATACTCCCGCCACCTCCTCGATCAGGTGCTCGCGTCCGGCGAGGTCTCGTGGGCCGGCGTCGAGCCGATCGGCCACGACGACGGGCGCGTCGCCCTCTACCTCACCGAGCACGAGCCGCTGCTCGCGCGCTGGATCGGCGAGGACGCGAGGCCCTCCGGCGCGCTGCACGACGCCGTCCGCGCCGTCTTCGAGCGGCGCGGCGCCGTGTTCTTCCCCGAGCTCGCGCGCGCGGTGGGCGGCTTCCCCGGGGACGTCTTGTCCGTTTTGTGGGACCTCGTGTGGTGCGGTGAGGTCACCAACGACACCTTCGAGTGCGTGCGCAGCCTGTTTCGGCGCGACGAGCGCCGCGGTCGTCCCGGCTCGCACGTGGTGCGCGGAGGTCCGCGGGGGGCGGAGGGCCGCTGGTCGTTGCGGCGGGCGCGCTGGGAGCGCGAGCCCTCCTCCACCGAGCGCGCGACCGCGATCGCGCGATCGCTGCTCGAGCGCTACGGCGTCGTGCTCCGCGAGGCGGCGCAAGCCGAGGGCCTGCCGGGCGGCTTCGCGAACGTCTACGACGTCCTCCGCGCGATGGAGGATCAAGGGCGGGTGCGCCGCGGCTACTTCGTCGCGCGGCGGGGCGCGACGCAGTTCGCGCTCCCGGGGGCCGAGGAGCGCCTGCGCGCGCGCGACGAAGCGGCCGACGCCGACGCGGTGCTGCTGTCGGCGGCCGATCCGGCGAACCCCTACGGCGCGCTCGTCCCCTGGCCCGACTCCGAGCGAGGCGCCCAGCGCGTCGCGGGCGCGCACGTCGTCCTCGCGCGCGGGAAGCTCGTCGCGTGGCTCTCGCGAGGCGCCCGCGCGATGAGCACGTTCGTCGCCGCCGACGAGCCCGATCACGCCGCGCTGCTCGACGCCCTCGGGCGCGCGCTCGCGGCGCGCGTCGACGCGCGCGGCCGCTCGATGATGATCGAGACCATCGACGGAGCGCCCGCCAGGCAGAGCGCGATCGGGCGCGCGCTCGCCCCCCACGGCTTCGCCCCGCGCCAGGGCGCCCTCGTCCGCCTGCCGGAGCGGCCGCCCCCGGCGGCGGCGGCCGCGCCCGCCGGGGACTACGCCTTCGACCTCTACGGCGGCGGCGACGCCGACGCCGACTACGAGGCGCGTGCCTGAGGGCGACTCCATCCACCGGCTCGCGGCGCGGCTGCGGCCGCTCGCCGGCCGCGTCATCACCGGCGCCGCGGCCAAGCGGCTCTCGAACGACGCGTGCTCGTCGCTGATCGGCAGGGTCGTCGCCGCGGTCGAGGCCCGAGGGAAGAACCTCCTCGTCCACCTCGACGACGGGCGGACGCTCCACCTGCACCTCAAGATGCTGGGGCGCGTGTCGATCGTCGAGCGAGCGGCCGAACGTTCGCGCGGCGCCTATCGAGCCGCGCTCGGCGCCCGCGCCGCGCCGAGCACGCCCGACCTTCGTCTCGAGCTCGGTGAGGTAGCGGTCGTCGGATCGAGGCTCCCCGTCGTTCGTCTCCTCCGCGACGCGGCGCGCGCGAGCGACCTCGCGAGCCTCGGCCCCGACCTCCTCGGGGAGAGCTTCGACGAGCGCGCGGCGGTCGCCCGGCTCCGCGCCCACGCCGCCGATCCGATCGGCGTCGCGCTCATGCGCCAGAGCGCCGTCGCCGGGATCGGCAACGTCTACAAGTCGGAGATCCTCTTCTTGCAGGGCGTCGACCCGCGCGTCCCCGTCGAGGCCCTCGACGACGACGCGCTCGTCGGGCTCCTCCGCCGCGCGCGGAGCCTCCTCCAGAAGAACGTCGGCCGCGGCCCGCGGGTCACGCGATCGAGCCTCCGGGGCGAGCGGCACTGGGTCTACGGGCGCGAGGGCGAGCCGTGCTTCTCGTGCGGCTCCACCGTCGAGCGCGTCCACCAGCGGAGCTCCGACTCCAACGCCTCGGACCACCGATTTCTGCCCCCGGTGCCAGCGCGGATGGCGGGCCGGTCGCGCCGAGACCTGCTAGAATGACCGGGTGCGTCTTCGCCTCGGAGCCGGGCTCGTCAGCGCTTCCGCGCTCGCCGCGATCGCCCTCGCGATGTCGTGCCGCGGCCCCACGCAGATCCGGCTGAACATCTCGACCGACGTGCCCTGCTCGCGCCTCCGCGGCGTGGCCATCAGCGGCGGCTCGTACGGCAGCGTCGAGCGCGCGCCGCCGCAGACCATCACCTACGATTGCCGGCCGGACGGGACCATCGGCACCCTCATCTCCACCCCCGCCGGCGACGACGATGGGCAAGTGGCCTTCCGCGTCATCGCCGGGGTGGACAAAGACGTCACCCAGTGCACGCCCGACGACGGCTACGCGGGCTGCTCGAGGCAGCTCCGTCAGCTCGCCTACCTCGCGAACGAGACCGCCGAGCTCCCGATCCGGCTCTACCTCATCTGCGTGGGCGTGGCGTGCGACCCGAGCTCGACCTGCGCCTACACCGGCAAGTGCGTGCCCGCGACCGTCGACCCCTCGTGCCGCTCCGCCTCGTGCGATCCGACGAGCCCCGCCGCGACCCCGGACGCCGGCAAGGACGCCACGACCTCGCCCGATGGGAGCAGCGGCGGCGGCGACGGAAGCGTGCAGGATGCACAGACCGACACGGGCAGCGACGGCTCGAGCAGCGGCGGCGACGGCGGCGGCGACGGCGGCGGACCTGGCTCGGTCGTGTGCGGCCCGATGGTCTGCGACTCGCCCGACGTGTGCTGCACCGCGGGGCCGACGAAGGCGTGCAAGGCCGCGTGCGACGGCCTCGAAGACCGCTTCGCGTGCGACAGCAAGACCGACTGCACCGGCGGCGAATACTGCTGCGATCCCAACCCGCCGCAGGCACCGCGCGACGTGCGGTGCAGACCCCTCGCGCAGTGCTCCACCGTCACCTGCCGTACGAGCGCCGACTGCCCTCCGCCGAAGATGTGCACCGTCGAGATCGTCGACGCGCCCCCCGCTGCCGCGCCGCCGCCCTCCGGCACCTGCCAGTAGTCAGGGCGCGCGCGCGGCTCTCGCCGCGGGGGCGTCTTCGTCGGCGGCCTCGGCGTGGGCGGCCTCCGCGTGGGCGGCCTCGGCGTAAGCAGCCTCGGCGTGGGCGACCTCGGCGTCGCCGGCGACCGCCGCGGCGGCGCTCACGCGGACCTTGCGCTCGACGTCGCTCACGAGCCCTGGCGCGAGCGCGTCGATCCAGCGCGCGAGGTCCGGGCTCGCGCGGACGGCCGACAGGAGCCTGGCTCGCTCCTCGTCGGGCGCGCCGTGCGACCACGCCGCGAGGAGATCGCAGAGGATCTCGTCGCGCAAGA
>JAEUKG010000230.1 GCA_016794325.1 Myxococcales bacterium
TGCCCCCCAGGGCGCCCTCGACCCGCGCGTCCATCATGGCCGACATGAAGTCGTGGAAGTTCGGGTCCGGCAGCACCGTGAACCACACCGGGCCCACATCCTCCCCCGCGACGCGGATCTTCGGCACCTCGACCATCGCGCGCCCCTTCCGCAGCTCGGCCTTCTCCACGAAGCGCCAGTCCGGGTGCCGGCTCCGCCACCTCGCGGCCTTGCTCGCGACGATGAAGCTCGTCGCGCGCTGCTCCGGCCCCGGCCCCAGAGCCGCCTCGCCCGCCGGCGCGACGTGGAGCATCGCGCCGGTGTCGAAGAGGAGGTCGACCTGCTCCTCGTCGATCTCGACCGAGACGCGTCCGAAGTGCACGTGCGGCTGGCCGTCCGGCGCGATCGGGAAGTGGAGGGGGACTCGCTGCTCGGGGCGATGCGGCGGGGTCGACCCCTTCGGGTGCCAGAGCAGCCGCTTCGCGGGGTAGTCGAACGTCCAGACCCGGCCTCCGAACCAGCCCTCCCCGAGGAAGCCGTCGTCCTCGGGCACGTCGTATTTGCCCTCGCGCTCGAGGACGGCGTAGCTCGAGCGCAGGGCCGGCGCCTTGTGGATCGCGAGCGGCGGCGGGATGCCCGCGCCGTCGCGCCACTCCGGGATGGGCACCGTCGTCAGCTTCTCGCTCGAGCCCTCGAGCGGAGTCGCGGTCATCCCCAGCCGCTGCACGACGTCGCGGTAGAGGAACTGCGTCCCGCCGCCCGAGTCGGTGTAGAAGCGGAGCACGCGGCCGTCGCGGGTCGTGGGGCGCACGTAGATCCGGTCGGCGATGAACTCGGACGGGAGCGCCACCTCGTCGGGCTCGGACGCGGTCGCCGTCGCGGCCCCGGCGGTCCGCGCGGGAGGCCGCGTCGCAGCGGGGTCGCCCTGGCAGCCCGGGGCGAGCGTCACGAAGGCCACGAAGGCCACGAAGGCCGCGGGCTCCAGCGAGAGGAAAGCGCGCTTCGCGAGGTCGGTGCTCATGGTCGTGGTCTTTCGCCTTGGCGGGACTTCGTGTCTTCGAAGGGTCGAGGGCGGTCTTCGGGGTCAGCGCGCGCAGCGGGCGCACGTCAGGTGCTCGGCGCTCCGGGAGGTCGCGCGCACGCCGTCGTGGTCGAGGCGGCCGCGCTCGGCGGAGCGTACCTTGACGGAGTCCTCCTTCGCGAACGACTCGGAACCGGGGCTGCCGAGGTCCGCGACCGGGACGAAGCGGGGTTCGGCCCCGAGCGCGCCGGCGCCGGTCGACGCGCAGCCGGTCGCGAGGGCGACGAGGGCGAGGGCGGCGAGCACCCGCGACGGCCGAACGGCGCGCGCGACGACGTTGCGCGAGGTCTGGGCGGCGGAGGTCTGGGCGGCGGCGCGGGTGCTCATGGTCTTGGTCTCTTCCTTCTCTTGGGGGAGGACATCGCGTCCTCGAAGAGGTAGAGAGCCGCCGATCGCGATGTGAACGCGCGCTCCGAAAAAAGGCCGGACGCGACAAAAGAGGCCGAGAAAACGGCCGCAGCCGGCCCTTTCCGCCCGGCCGGCTCAGGCCAGCTCGGGGAGCGCGTCGAGATCGCGGACGAGGTCGGCGGCGGTGGGGTGGCGCGCCTCCGGGGCCTTCTGGAGGCACCGCGTGACGAGCCGGACGAGCGCCGGCGACGCGTCCGGAGCGCGCGCCTCGAGCGGCGGCGCCGGCTCGCGCGCCACGGCGCGCAGGACGTCCCAGGCGGACTGCCCGTGGAAGGGGCGCGCCCCGGTGAGCAGCTCGTAGAGGAGGGTCCCCAGCGAGAAGAGGTCGCTCCGCGGGTCGACGGGCCGCCCGCTCGCCTGCTCGGGGGACATGTACGCGGGTGTGCCCACGACCTGCCCAGGCCGCGTGAGCGTCCACATCGAGTGGCCCGTGACGTCGGGCCGGGCGCCCTCCGCGACGAGCTTGGCGAGACCGAAGTCGAGGATCTTCACGACGCCCGTGTCGTCGACCATGACGTTGTCGGGCTTGAGGTCGCGGTGCACGACGCCCTGCGCGTGCGCGCACACGAGGCCGCGCGCCACGTCGCGCGCGACCGCGACGCGGTCGCGCAGCGAGGGCTGGGTGAGGGGCCACTCGCGCAGCGTCTTGCCCCGCACGATCTCCATCGCCAGGTAGACGTGGCGCTCGGTCTCGCCGGCCTCGAGGAGCCCGGCGACGTTCTCGTGACGGATGGCCGACAGCGCGCCCGCCTCCCGAGCGAAGCGCTTGCGGCGGCTGGAGTCGACCGGGTCGAGCGCCGGCAGGACCTTGAGGGCGACGGCGCGCCCGCTGCGCTCGTCGGTGGCCTCGAAGACCACGCCCATCCCGCCGCGCCCGAGCTCGGCGACGACGACGTAGGGGCCGAGCCGATCGCCGACGGTGAGGTGCGCCTGCGCCGGCACCTCGAGCGGCGCCTGCGCCGGCGATCGCGCCGCCGCCCGCAAGAGGCGCCCGAGATCGGAGTCGAGGTCGTCGTCGCTCTCGTCGCTCACCGCGGTCGAGCGTACCACCTCGACCCGCCGTCGTGGGTGTGCGCGGGGCAGAGGAGCGACGAGATCGCCGCCGCGCGGGCCGCGCTCGGGCGATCCACCCGCGCGCGCTGCGAGGCGGGCGATTTCGATCCCGCGACGGGCAGCCCGCACAGTCGGGTGCGCGCGAGTCGTCCGTGCAGCGCATCACGCGCCCGCGCGCGCGGGCGCGGGCGAGACGTCGGGGACGCGCTACGGACAGGGGACGAACGTGTTCGCGCAGCTGTAGGAGGGGGCCCCTCCGACGATCTCGCACCCGTGGATGCCGTTGCTCGCGGTGCACACCTGGCTCGTCGGGACTTCGTCGTGGCAGTTCGTCTCCGCGTGGTCGTCGCACTCGCGCCGGCACTGGGCGATGGCGGCTTGGATCTGCGTGTCGGAGCAGCCGCCGCGCGGGTAGCCGCAGGTCCCGTTCTGGCAGACCTTTCCGGTCGGGCACTGGTAGTTGTACTGGCAGCCGCCGCCGCCGCCGCCGCCGGTCTCGGTGTCGCACATCCACTTGTTCCGGAGCTCGATCTTCTCGCCGAGCGATCGGAAGCACGTGCTGCACTCGGCCGGGCAGCCGGTCCCGTCGTCGACGCACCCGCCGCCGCCGCCGCCGCCGCCGGCGTTGCAGATCGCGGCGCGGTCGGAGCCCACGGGCTCGACCTCCCTCTGGCTGCATGCCGCGACGGAGACGAGGGAAGCGATCAGGGTGGCGACGGCGACGATTGAGGTGCGCATACCCCTTGTCACGCGCCGGCGCCGACCGTCTCATCGCGGGGAGCCGCCGCGCGCAGCTCCGCGAAACGCATGAGGTTTCCGCCGGCGTCCCCGGGGCTCGTCAGCGCGCGAGGTGAGCCGCCAGGTTCTCGAGCGTGCGCGCCGTGCCGTCGGCGACGCCGAGCTCGACGAACTTCGCGAGGTGCTCGGCGTTCGCGCACCGGATGG
>JAEUKG010000233.1 GCA_016794325.1 Myxococcales bacterium
TCTTGCGCCTGGAGGCCGCGCGCGTCCTCCGACATCCCCGGGCGGAAGTCCTCGTACACGAGGGTGACGTATTTCGAGCGGGCGCCGAACACGCAGACGGCGAAGAAGACGTCGCGCGACTCGTCGACGCCGTTGAAGCGCACCTGCACGACGTCCCCTGCCTCGGCGGCGCGCACCGGCGAGAGCCGGCAGCGGCCCCCGGACTGCTCGAGGTAGCCGCCCTGCTTCGCGAGCGCGGCCTCGGTGACGGGGTCGCGACGCGCGCCGATGTCGGGCTCGTCGGCCGCCGGCTCCGCGTGGATGGCGATCTGGCGCTCGCCGGTCACGTCCACGAGCACGAGCGAGCGCTCGTCGCGCGACTGCTCGTTCCAGCTCCCGACCAGGTTCACCTTGAAGTCGGGGTGATCGAACTTGGCGACGTTTCGCTTGCCCACCGCGATCGCGCCGAGCTCGCGCGGCTTGAGGAGCTCCACGAGCTCGGCGGGCGGGGGCCCGATCTCGGCGGCGATCTGGGCGGCGGTGAGCCCGCGCGACGAGCGCCGCGCGGGATCCGCGCCCGCCCTCAAGAGGACGCGCACGGTCTCGACGAGGTGCCCGCGCGCCGCTTGCATGAGCGGCGTGAGCCCGTGCTGGTTCGCGGCGTTGGGATCGGCGCCCGCCTTGAGGAGCAGCACCGCCCCCTCGATGAGCCCGTTGCGGGCGGTCATGCCGAGCGCCGTATTCCCTTCGGAGTTCGCGAGGTTGGGGTTGGCGCCCCGGCTCACGAGCGCCTCGATCGTGGACGTGTCGCGGGTGGTCGCGGCGTAGATCGTCGCCGCGAGGAGCGCCGTCGTGCCGTCGGGCGCGCGCAGATCGATGTCGGCGCCGTGATCGAGGAGCGCCTCGATGATGCTGACGCGGCCGAAGAGCGCCGCGATCATCAGCGTCGTCGTGCCGTCGGGACGCCGCCAGTTCGGGTCGACCCCGCTCTGGATGAGCTGCGCGATGTGCCCGGCGAGCCCGAGCTGCGCTGCGAAGAGGAGGTCCTCCGACACGCGCTACCTCACGCGGCGCTCACGTGCTGGAGCCCCTCGGGCGTCCACCGCGCGAAGCGACCGGTCGCGCGATCGCGCACGATCTCCTCGGCGTGAGCGATGGCGACGAAGGCGCCGCTCGCCATCCACCCGACGGCGACCCTGCGGATCGCGGCGTCGCTCGCGCGAGGCAACACGAGCCGCCCCACGGCGTCGGTGACGGGGAGATCGGTGACGCTCGCGCGAGGCCCGTCGGCCGTGGCGAGGACGGTGACCACGCGGAGGGCGAGCCCGCCGCGCCCCGCCCGCGCCGCGTGGTGATCGCGCATGCGACGCGACACTTGCCAGCGGACGACGAGCGCGCCTGCTTCGTCGGGGATCGCGCGGCACGCGTCGAGCACGTCGACCTCGACCGGCGTGGCGATGCCGGTCGTCGGAGCGGCGGACGCCGCCGCGGCCTCGGGGGCCGCGTCCGCTGGCGCGCCCGCGACCGCGGCCTCCGCCGCCACCGCAGGGGGTGCGATCTCGGCGGCCGCGCCCGCCTCCGGCGCGTCCTCCGGCGGCGGCGGCGGCTCCTCTTCGGGGCCGAGATCGGGCGGCGGCGGGGGCGCGTACGAGGCGCTCTCGAGCCGCTCGAGGAGCGCGCGCGCGGCCGCGTGCTCCGGCTCGTCCTCGAGCACCTTGCCGAGCGTCTCGACGGCGCGCGAGGTGTGCCCCTGCGAGGCGTAGATCTCGGCCAACGTCACGGTGGGGAGCACGCTCGGCGGGGTCCGCGCCGCCGGCGGCGTCGGGAGCGGCACCGCGCGGATGCGCTCGGCGGCGTCGGGGAGGTGGAGCCCCTGCTCGACGACCCGCGCGAGGAGGTCGCGGGCCCGGCCGAACAAGCCGCGCGCGCGCTCGAGCTTCTTCTTGTCGCGCTCGCGGTCTTCCTTGCCGTACGACGCGAGGAGGATCTCGTCGATGAGCTCGGGCCGCGTCATGATGCGCGCGCGTCGCACCCCGAGCGACTCGGCGGAGGCCATCAGATCGTCGCGAGACAGTGACTCGAGGCGCGCGCGGTCCATCGGCGTCATCGTACTCCAGAGCCGCCCAAGAATGGACTGCTGTGGGAGGGAGGCCTACGTGTAGCGAGCGGGCCGCCCGAGCGGGGCGACGACGGCGCGCGCCGCGTCGGAGTCCCGCGCGATCTGCTCGCGCAGGGCGCCGAGGCCGTCGAAGCGCCGCTCGTCGCGGAGCCGATCGACGAGCGCGACGCGCAGCCGCGCGCCGTAGAGATCGGCGCTGGTGTCGAAGAGGTGCACCTCGACCCGGACCTCGGGGTCGCCGCCGACCGTCGGGCGAACGCCGACGTTGGCGACGCCGCCGGCCAGCGCCGCGGCCGCGCCGTCGACGCGGTCGACGCACACCGCGTACACGCCGGTGCGCGGGAGCATCTCGGTCACGCCGCCGAGGTTCGCGGTCGGAAAGCCGATCGTGCGGCCGCGGGCGTCGCCGTGCACCACCATCCCCTCGAAGGAGTGGC
>JAEUKG010000240.1 GCA_016794325.1 Myxococcales bacterium
CCACCAGCGCCTCGATGAACATCGCGAGGTCGAGCCCGTCACCGGGGGCCGCGCGGCAGAAGCCCTCGAGGACGCGTGCATCTTCCCCGCGATAGTACCCCTCGCGCGCGTAGCTCTGGGCGTAGAGGACCGGGCTCGACCTCCACCCCGCGAGGACGGCAGTGGCGTTGCGCCACGAGGCCGCGCGCCCCTCGAGGCGGTTCTGCCGGAGGACGACGGCCTCGCCGAGCCGGCCGACGTTGAGGTAAGCGGTCGAGAGCTCGAGATCGAGGTGCAGGAGGTCGGGAGGGGTGAAGCTCGGATCGGGCTCTGCCTCCGCGCGGAGGCGCGCGACCGCGGACTCCCCTTCGCGGACGTAGGCCCCGATGCGATCGTTTTCGCGCAGGCTCGCGAGGTACGCCTTCCACGCGCGCGGATCCGACTCCGATGCGATCGCGAGCCGTCGGAAGACCCGCATCGCCTCGGCGTCGCGATCGGCCGCGTCGAGCCGCTCGGCGTGCCCGGCGAGGGCGTATTCGTTGGCCGGCATGCACAGGGCCGCCCACGCGAACGCGGCGCCCTCTTCGTCCTCGCTGGGCACGCCCGCGGCGAGATCGCGGTCACCCTCGTCCTCGTCCTCGGGCACGTACATCGAGAGGTAGGGCTTGCCCCACGAGGGAGCGGCTGCGATGCAGCGGCGGAGGAGCGCGAAGTCGCGCCCGCGCCCCAAGCGCTCGAAGAAGAGATCCCGGAGCGCCCACGGGTTCTCGGCGTCGATCGCGAGGATGGCCTCGTGGACGGGCACGTCGAACGCGACCCCGATCGTGCGCAGCACCGCCACCCGCAGCACCCCCGGGAGCTCCAGCCCCAAGTCCGCGAGCGACCGAGTCCGCCCACCCCCGAGGGCCGCGCCCGCCTCCTCGTCCTCCTCGTCCTCCTCGTCCTCGTCGTCCTCCTCGTCCTCCTCCGCGTCCTCGTCCTCCTCGTCGTCCTCCTCGTCCTCCTCCTCGTCCTCGTCCTCGTCCTCAACGACCTCCTCATCCTCCTCGACCTCCGCCGCGACCTCGCCGTGGCTTGCCACCGTCCAATACCCCGGCCGGCTCGCCGCCTCCGCGCTCAAGCGCGGCGCGATCCCCCGCACGACCTCGACGAGCGACCCGCGGTCGAACGGCTCGAACCCGCGCGGGAGCGGTCCGAGGCCGTAGGTCGCGAGGAACGAGGCCATCGCTCGGTCGATCGCCTGCGACAGCGGTCCGACCGCGTCGAACACCTCGACCGCGCCCGACGGCTCCTTCGCGTGGAGCCGCACGCGCGACTTGGCGTCGTTCGTGAGCGAGAGCTCGAGCCAGAGGAGCGCATCACGACGATCCACCTCGAACGCCGAGGCCTCGTTGGAGGGGACACGGAGCGCGTGCAGCGGGACGAACGCGCCGTCGAGGTTGGTCACGTGCGCGTCGTCGATGTCGGTGACGGCGATCTCCGGGTGCCGGACCGTCGCCTCGAACGCGGCGACCTGCAGGACGAGTTGCGCGGCGCGGGCGAGGTGCTCGTCTCCGGGGTCGAAGGTGAGGTCCGGCTCGAGCCACGCGACGCGTAGGGGCTTCTTCATCGGGCGCTCCCGAGGTCGAGGGTGAGGCGACGGGCCCCCTGACGCTCCAGCTTGGCGACGGTCGTGATCTCGCAGCGGTGGCCGAGCACGAAGTAGTCGGTGCCCGGGAAGGGCCCCTCGACCACGCGCGCGCCCGAAGCGACGAGGCGCTCAACGATCGCGGCGCGCTCGGCGCCCGGGAGCTCTCCCGCGACGTAGACGGTGCGCCCACGGACGTCGCGACGGACGTGGGCCTCGAGCGAAGTGAGCAAGCCCACGTCGGCGGCGTCGGGCTCGGCGTCGGGGGGCGCTCCCACGCACAGATCGAGGAGCTCCTCGACGACCGCGGCGCCACGCTCGGGGCCGGGCCCCGTTCGCGCGTGCGCCCGGACGAACGCGGTGAGCGCTGGGCGCCGCTCGGGGGCGCTCGACGCGAAGAATCGCTCGTCGGGGCCAGGGAACGCGTGCTCGTCCCCGTCGACCACCGCGACGGGCGGCGCCTCGCTCTCGGCCAGCGCCCTCGCGAGGTCGGGCCGACCCGCGAGCCACGCCCCGAGGATGCGGGCGGCGAGGGACTCGGCGCTCCCTTCGCGCTGTTTGTCGGCGAGGTCGAGCGCGGCGAACGGCCGACCGTGGGTCGCGAGCAAGAGCGCGCCGAAGCCGGGGGCCTTGTGCTCGTGCGCGACCGCCATCACGCGGCGCACGCGACCGCGCGCCGCGAGGTCGCGCAGCGTCGGTATCCGCAAGCGACGGGTGAAATCCGGACGCAGGGCGACGAGCGCGCGCGCGCGCTCGGGGTCGCCCGACCCCGTCACCATCCACGCCCAGACGTCGTAGAGGTACGCCTCGGCGTAGGGCAGCCACCGGGGGAGCACGGCGAGGTCGTCGGCGGCGCGCGCGCACGCGGCCGCGCGCTCGGCGGCGTCCATGCACGCCGTCGTGCGCGCGACGCGGAGCGCGCGCACCGTCGGGAAGATCCCCGGGTTCGCGAGGTGATGGCGCGCGCGCTCGAGGAACGGCTCCTTCTTCGCGAACCCCGCGACCGCCGCCTCGAGCGCCGCCCTCTCGGGCTCGCCGCCCACGACGAGCGCCGCGAAGAGGATCTCGAGCCTCTCGCCGGCGTCGGCCTCGGCCGCGAGGGCGCGCAGCCGCGGCAGGCACTCGGGGCCGAGCGTCGCCGCGGCCAGCCGCGTGGCGCGCAGCCGGTGCTCCCCCAGGTCTGGAAGCTTCTCGAGGAGCGACCGCGCGAGCCCCTCGGTCGCGAAGGCCTCGAACGCGTC
>JAEUKG010000248.1 GCA_016794325.1 Myxococcales bacterium
TACCCCGAGTCCCCCTGAGACGGCATGGGCTCTCGGCGATACGCGCGGCAGAGCCGCTCCGTCCCCCTCTGCGGCGCGGCGTCCCTCGGCGCGACGTTCGTCGGCGCCGCGACGCTCGTCGGCGCGCTGCTCGGCGGCGCCCTCGCGGGGACGGCGACGGCGAGCGCCGGCGACACGCCGGCTCCCCCCGCGGTCGCGAGCGAGGCGCGCCAGCAATACGACGCCGGCACGCGCGCGATCGCCGAGCGGCGCTTCCTCGAGGCCGCCATCCACTTCGAGGCCGCGGGCACGCACGCGCCGCACGGCGCGGCGTACTACATGGCCGCGATCGCCTGGGAGCAGGGCTCGCGCCCCGATCGCGCCGCCGACGCCTACGCCCGCGCGCTCCAGCTCCCGGGGCTCGACGAGGTCGCGAACGAGCGCGCCAAGGACCGCATCCGCGAGCTCGAGAAGCTGCTCGGCACCCTCGCCGTCACCGGGCCCGACGGTTGGCGGGTGCAGCTCGACGGCCAGCTGGACGTCCCGCTGCCGGCGCGCGTGCACGGCCTCCCCGGGCTCCACTCGCTGCACATCCAGCCGCCCGATCGCCCCGTGGCCAAGCGCGAGGTGTCCCTCACCGCGGCGTCGACGACGGAGCTGTCGCTCACCGACGCCGACGCGCCCGCGGCCAAGGTCGAGCCCGCGCCGCCGCCGCCGCCGCGCGTCGTGCGCGTCGAGGTCGTGCGGGAGGTGCCGCCGCCCGGCAACACGCGCCGCATCGTGGGCGCCGGGGTGGTCGGGCTCGGCGTCGCGACCCTCGGCGCCGCGATCGTCACCGGTGTCGCCGCGCTCGACGCCCGCGACGCGTACCAGGTCTCGCGCACCCGCGCCGAATACGATCACGTGCGCACGCTCCAGACCGTCACCAACGTGCTCTGGATCACCGGGGCCGCGATCTCCATCGGGGGCGGCGCGCTCCTCCTCTGGCCGTCGAAGCCCTCGGCACGCCCCTCGGCCAAGATCGGCCCCGGCTCGGTCGCCCTCGAGGTCGGGTTTTGAACGCGAAGCTCGCGGCGATCGCGGGCGCGGCGGCGATGGCGCTGGCCGCCGCGGCCGCGTGCTCCCTGTCGCTCGATCCTCCGCTGGAGGCCGCGCCCTCGCCCGGCGCCGACGCGGGCGACGGCGCCGCCGCGCCCGCCGACGGCGGCGGCGACGCCGGCGCCTCCGACGGCGGCCCGATCAAGTGCACGAGCGATCTCCAGTGCCGCAGCGACAACGCGTGCGTGGCCTCGCGGTGCGACCTCACGACCGGCCGATGCGTCTTCGACCTCTGCCCGCACGACGCCGGGGCCTGCGTCGTCGATCGGTGCGATCTCGAGACCAACAGCTGCATCGACCGCTTCGACCTGTCGACCGAGCCGGTGGTCAAGACCTTCAAGATCCCCACCTCGAAGCCCTTCGCCCAGCTCCGGTGCGGATCGGCGAGCCGCTGCGTCGCGCTCTCGCACCCCTACCTGTTCGCCTCGATCGACGACGCCGTGCTCGCGTACGGGATCGCCGATCCGCACCCCCTCACCCCGCCCCGGGTTCTCGCGGTCGACGGCCTGCGCAGCGGCAGCAAGCCCGTGCGGCCGACGGCGGTGGTCGCGAGCGGCACCCGCGTCTATTTCGTCGGCGAGATCCAGCCGGATCTCTCCTTGCCCGTCGGCTGGGTCGACGTCCCGCCCGACCCCTTCGCCACCAGCATCTCGGCGCGGACGTTCGTCCTGCCCTCCGTCCTCGGCGGGACGCTGAGCGCGCTTCCCGCCCCAGGCGGCGACCTCGTGCTCGTGGTCAACGCCGGCGCCAACCGCCAGACGTACCGGGTGTCGGTCGGGTCCGGCATCGTCGGCGCGCCGCGCAACGGATCGGGCAACGCCCGCAGCGTCGCGGTCTCGGGAGCGCGCGTCGTCCTCGCCGACGTCGTTCGCGACGCGCTCGTCGTGAGCCTCGAGCCGATCCCACCGTCGACCGGCGCCGTGATCGACGCCGGGTCCGTCGTCGGCGACGGCGGCGCCGCGATCCTCCCGGCGCAGTCGTACGCCACCGGCGACGACGGCCAGGTGCTCCTCGCGACCGCGGTCGGCGACGACGCGGGCGCGCAGCGGGTGCGCCTCGCGCGCCTGTTCACGCGGGGGAGCGACACCAAGATCCAAGGCGATCCGCCGATCGATCTCGTGAGCTATCCCAGCCCGCCCATTCTCGCCCGCGTCGTCGGGCCGGCCGTCTGGGTGTCCTCGGACCTGGCCGTCGTCGCCGCGCTCGTCCCCGACGACACCTCGCAGACCGCCCTCGCCGCGAGCGTCGTGCACGTCGACGCCGAGGGCGCGCTCACGGTGGACCCTCCTCGCTGGACCCTCGATCCCCTCGCCGCCGGCCCCGACGGCGGCGCGTCGGCGACCCCCACCGCCTCCACGCTGCTGTCGGCGCAAGGCCTCGCCTATTGGGTCTGGCAGCGCGGCGTCGACACCACAGTGTCCGTCCTCGCGCCTCGCTGCAACTGAAGGAGGCGCGCGTGGAGGCGCTCGCCTCCCCGTGACCGACGAGGCGAGCGCGCGAAGGCGACGCTCGGACGCTCAGCGCATCACGTCGCGCTGGCACGTGCCGAACGGGAACAGCCGGGCCCCGTCGTGGCACACGACGAGCGGGGTGATCCGCTCCTCCTCGCCCGTGATCTCGACGCGACCGCCGCGTTCGACCACCGCCGCCGCGCCGTTCGAGTAGAGCGTCGCGAGCACGGGGCGCGTCGGATCCGACACCGCGTCGAGCGGCAGCACTGCGGCCACGAGCAGCGAGGGCTCGGCGGACACGACCGCGATCGCCGAAGGCCCGCAGACGATGCTCTGCACCTTCCCGAACGGCGCCGGCCGCCGGCCCACGACGCGCAGGTCGGCGGGGTCGAGCTCCACGATCTCGGTGGTGTCGGTGTCGTGGTCGTCGCACGCGAGGAGGACACGACCCGATGGCGCGATCGCTCCGCGCATGCAACCGCCCCGGATCTTGGCCTGGACCGTCTTGCGGTCCGCGCGCCGTAGGCGCAGCGTGCTCTCGGTGTGGGTGGAGTTGAGGGCGCCGCCGAGCACCGCGCCGTCGTCGCTCGCGGCGAGGAAGAAGTCGCTGGGCACGTCGCGCTTCACGCAGCCGCTCGCGTTGCACGTGCAGACGAGGTCGCGACCCTCGTTGAAGGGACGGTAGATCGCGCCGCTCGCGGTGATCGACTCCCGCTGGAGCTTGTCGCTCGGCCCACACGCCGGACCGGGGGCGGGAGGCGGAGCGGCGTCGGCGGGCGCGTCGGCGAACGCGGGGAGCCGCGTCTTCCAGTCCGGCGCCGTGTACATCGCGAAGCTCGCGCCGCGCGGCGCGAGCGTGCCGAGCGCCCACGACGAGCCGCGCGCGTGATCCCCGAGGTGGATCAAGGGCTTTCCGCCGCTGACGTCCCTCACCGTGACCGCGCCGTCGAAGGTGAGCTCGAAGCGCCCGTCGTCGCTCACCGGCGCGGTGGCGCACGGGATGTCGACGCGCGGCGGGCGCCGCGCCGCGCACGTCGTCGCGGCGTGGAACACGGCGTATTCGGCCGCGGTCGCCTCGGTGACCGTCTTCTTCGACGGGTCGACCACGAGCGCCTTGCCCGCGCCCTGGACGAGCGAGGCCTCGAGCGCGCGGCTCATGAGGACGTTCGGGGGGAACAGGCTGGCCTCGATGCGGGGCGCGGGCAGCCGCTCGGTCGCGCGGCGGGCGAGGTCGGTCACGAGGATGGCGTCGCCGCACACCGCCAGCACCCGGCCGCGATCGGCGTCGAGCGCGCTCCGCAGCTTCTTGGCGCGGCCGCACGGGGCGGGGACCTTGGTGACGGCGCCGCTCTTCGGGTCGACGAGCACCACGTCGGCGCCCGAGCCCGCGAAGACCGCGGCGCCGCCGAAGAACCCGCGCGCGGTGTAGTCCTGGGCCACGACCTCCGACCCCTGCTTGACCGACTCGAGGTTGACCATTCCGTTCGCGCCGAGCACCAAGAAGCCCTCGGCCCATCGGTAGATCGCGCGGCCGCTCGCGGCCTCGTAGAGCCCGCCGCGGGCGGTGAAATACGCCCCCGACTCGTCGAACACGAGGTTGCCCCCCGACACCGCCGCCCGCTCGCTGCCGGACTCCACGTCGTAGACGGTGGTGCGCTCCGGCCACGAACCGGTCGTGCGCGTCACGGCGACGTGGCGCCCCGCGGCAGAGAGCCGCAGGTCGAGCACCGCCGCCGCGGGGCTCGGCCCAGGCAAAGTGCGGGTCCGCGCGCGACCGCGGAAGAGATCCACCGCCCCGTCGTCGAGGCCGACCGCCACCTGCAGCAGCGACGGGCTCGCCGCGAGCGCCGCGTGGGGACCGAGCGGACGCGACAGCGGCGCGATCTGGAGCGCGCTCGGGTCGTCCGGCGACATCCGCCAGAGCTCCACGCGGTTCACGACGACGACGCCGCCCTTGGTCCACGCGGCGTTCTCCGGGGTGCGCGCGCCCGCGAGGACGAGCGCGGCCATCGGCCCCTTCGCGGGCGGAGCGACCGGCGCGAGCGCAGACGCCGGCGCCGACGCCGAGGGCGACGCGGCCGGCGCCGGAGGCGCGGGATCGGCGGGCGGGCGCGGCCCGCAGCCGGCGACGAGCAGCGCCGCCGCGAGCATGCTCACGAACGATCTCATCGCGCCGACGATAGCCAATCGGGGCGCCGAGCGCGACGCTGGCCCGCCGCGCTCGCGCACGTCAGAGCGACGTCGCGCCGCCGCACGGGACGTCGACGGTGCGACCGACCGCCGAGCCGACCTTCACCCAGTGCTTGCCGCACGTCACGGTCGCGGGGCTCGCGCCGAGGCGCACGCCGTCGACGTAGACGTCGCCGCTCGCCTTGGAGAAGCGCACCGTCCCCGTCTTCGGCTTCGCGGCGCGACGGGCGGGGCTGGACGGCGCCTCGGACGGCGAGGGCGGAGCGGCCTCGAGCTTCGGAGCGGCCGCCGCCGCGGCCTTCACCGCGGGCGGCGGCGCGACCTTCACCGGGGTCGGGGCGGGGTCGGCCTTCGGCTCGTCGACGGGCGGCGGCGCCGCCGGAGCGGCGTCGACGGGGAGCGCGACGGGAGCGGGAGCCTTGGTGAGCACCGCGACCGCGAGCGTCTTCGGCGCGCGCTGCGCCCGGACGCCGGCGCCGATCCCGACGACGACGAGCGCGGCCGCGGCGAAGCCGATCGCGTACGCGACCCTCGACCGCGAGCGAGGACGGAGCGCGGCGGAAGGCGACGAGAGCGGCGCGTGGACGCCGCTCCTCGGCGCGGGATCGACGGCGACCGGCGCGAGCGACGCGGGCATCTCCGTGTCGGCGTCGAACGGCGGCCCCGACGCCGGGTACGGCGCAGTGACGTCGGCCTCGACCGCGGCGATCGCGGCGAGGGGCGCCGTGTCGAGCGCGGGCGCGGCGGGCCCCGCGTCCGGAGCCGCTTCGAGCGGAGGCTCGGCGGACGCGCCTTCGGCCACCGCCGGCTGGGCCGCTTCGACCACGGGCGCGGCCGGTTGGGGAGGCGCGGCGGCGGCTTCGGGCGCGGCTTCGGGCGCGGGCGCGGGCGCGGCTTCGACCGCGGGCACCTCGGGCAGAGCCTCGGGCGCCGCGGACGAGGTCGCGACGATCGCGGGGACCTCGCCGGTCGCGTCAGCGACGAGCCCCGACGACGAGACGTCGACGGCCTTCATGTCCGCCGGGAGCCGCGGCGCGGCGCTCACCGGCGGCGGCACCGGGGAGGGAGAGCCGGCGCGCA
>JAEUKG010000306.1 GCA_016794325.1 Myxococcales bacterium
GAGGCCCGGTGCGCGTGCGATCTCTGCCAGGCGCTCCGCGGCAAGCTCGGGCTCCCGCTCGCCCCCGAGGCCCCGCGCCCGCCGAGGCGCGCGAAGCCCAACGCCGCCGCGCCCAAGAAGGCCGCCGCGCCCAAGAAGGCCGCCGCGCCCACGCCCGCGTTCGATCTCGCGAGCGCTCCGGTGCGGACGGCGCTCTGGGGCCACGAGGCGCTCCTCGCGTCGCCCGGCGAGGTCGTGGTCCTCGACCTCGCCGACCGTTGGTTCGCGGGCAAGAGGGTCTCGCCGGTGCTCCGGCGCGCGCTCCCCTCGATGCCGATCCGCGCGCTCGGGCTCTTCCACCAGCGCATGCGCGAGCTGTGGCCGGAGGTGTACGAGCTCGCCGACCTCGAGATCCTGTCGCTCCACGACACCGGGCTCCCCCGCGGCCTGCCCTCCGACGTCGGGCGCCTCCAGAAGCTCCGCGCGATCGACCTCGGCCGCAACTCCCCGTCGGCGACGTGGGATCCGGCGCTGTTCCGGATCCCCTCGCTCGAGGTCGTGCTCGGCCTCGGCGGCGACGACCCGCCCCCCGACCTCCTCGCGCGGCCGCTGTCGATCCTCGACATGGGAGCGTGGCGCCGCCCGGGGCCGAAGGCGGCGCGCGAGCTCCGGCTCGAGGCCGCCATCTATCCCGACTGGCTCCTCACGTCGGAGGACGTGGCGCGGATGCCGCTCCGCTTCTTGTGGACGTCGAAGATCGCGCTCCCCGAGGGGAACCCGCTCGAGACGCTCGCCATCGACGGCGACGAGCCGCCGCGCTGGATCGCCGGGCTCCCCGCGCTCCGGCACCTCCACCTCTCGGTGAAGCGCCTCCCCGAGTGGCTCCACGAGCTGTCCGGGCTCGAGACGCTCGTGGTCCACACGCACCGCGCGACCGAGGGCGACCTCCGCCCGCTCGAGCGGATGCGCTCGCTCCGGCGGCTCGGCCTCTTCGCCCACGACACCGCCGCGCTCCCGCTCGACCTCTCGGGCCTCGAGCGCCTCGAGCTCCTCGCGATCGACGGGCCGGATCGCTGGGCCGACATGCCGCGCGGGATCGCGGGCCTCCCCCGGCTGCGGCGCTTCTTCACGAGGATGCTCGGCGCGGGCGAGGACGCGAAGGCCGCGGGCGAGGTCGCCGCCGCGGTGATCGACGGCAACGTCGTCCGCCTGTGGAACGCGTTCGACCTCTACGGCGCGCTCGCCCCGGCCGGCTCGCCGGCGCGCCTCCTCGCGCGCTTCCGCAACGAGCACTGGCTCGACGACTTCTGAGGCTCGTCGCGGAGCACCCTTCGCCCGAGGGTGTCTCCCTGACACTCTCCCCGTGCCCGTGCCCGTGCCCTCCCGTCCCCCTCCCCGTCCCCCTCCCGTCCCCCATCCCCGTCCCCCATCGAGAGTGAACGGGCGCGAGCCGGAGCGTGGTCGTGGATCCCAAACCGCAGATCGTTTCGTGCGCACCCTGGGTGACGACCGCCGAAAACGCTGCCGATCGGCGAAAAAGCGCGCAGGCGACGCGGGCACGACATGTGCACTCCTCACCCACATCCACGGTGAGGAGGACGACGATGAAGGCGTTTCAACGGTGCGTGTCGACGGCGTTTGCTCTCGGTCTGATCGGCGCGGCGGTGGCCGCCGGCGCCGGGTGCGCCGAGACGGAGCCGGACGACGAGTCCGCCGACCAGGACGTCACCGCCAAGAAGCCGCTCGCCCTCACCGACGCCGAGCGGCGCGAGGTCGTCACCCAGAAGGCCACGTGCCCGTTCGTGAGCACCGCGATCGCGATCAAGAAGGTCTTCGTCTTCGGCAAGAAGTCGGACCCGTACGCGATCATCAGCGGCAAGCCGGGCGACATCGCGTCGGTGGCGAACGCCGGCGGCGGCGACCTCGGGCTCGGCTTCGAGGTCGTGGCGCGCGGCAACCACCACAAGAGCCCCGTCACCGGGAAGGAAGCGCCGGCGGGGATGTTCAGCCTCCACTTCCCCGGATCGCTCGGCGCCCACCCGGCGCACAGCTTCATCCTCATGGGCGATCCGAAGCGGACCGACTCGGGACGCATCGACGCGACCAACCTCGGCCGGCTCATCGAGCCGAAGTCGCGGGGCGGGCGCGCGGAGAGCGTCGGCGGCAAGCTCGTGGTGAGGCGCTCGGAGCTCGGCGCGTTCGTCGCCGACAACGTCGCGTGCGACGACGCGTCGGTCACGCTCGCGCGAAGGCCCTTCGAGGTCGTGGGCCTGCTCGGGCGCGACATCTTCGAGTTCAAGCGGTCGGAGGCGCGCCTCGTCGCCGCCAAGCTCGACGGCTCGCTCGGCAACGCCGAGCTCACCGACATGCTCGAGAAGCTCCTGCGCATCGCCGTCGGCAACAGCCTCGTCGCGAGCGCCGCCGAGATGGGCCTCCTCGCGACGTTCCTCGAGGGGAGCGAGGACGCGGTGCGCTCGTCGATCGACCCCGGCCTCGCCGTCTCCGACATCGAGGGCATCTACGCCGGGACCAAGGGCGCGGACGGCACCTACGACCCGCTCACCAAGCACTTCCCGCGGAACTGGGAGCGGCAGCCCAAGACCATCCAGGCGTTCATGAAGAACACGGTCGCGATCCTCGCCGCCGCGGCGACCCACGAGGTCTTCAACGAGTCGCCGATCCCGACGCACTCGCACGGCAGCTGCCCGAACATGCGGTGAACAGACACCGAGCGGGCGCTTCGCGTACCATCGCGGGGTGCTTCGCTTCATCCGCTACGGGTTCTCGGGCGTCTTCGCGCTCATGGCGGCGGCGATGCTCTCGATCGGCGTCGCCCAAGGCCACCCGCTGCAGGCGGCGCTGCCGGCGGCGATGCTCTTCGTGGTCGGCGCGGCCGTCTGGCTGGGGTTCGGCTACCAGATCCGCCGCGTCGCGATGCAAGGCGACGCGGTGCGCGCGGCGGTCACGGAGGTGTCCGCCACGCTGTTCGACGCGCCAGCGGCGGTCCGGCCGGGCTACGACATGACCGTGACGTCCGGCCGAGCCGGCGCCGCGCTCAACGCGATGGAGACCGACGCGGGCTTCACCGCCGAGGGGACGTTCGGCGACGCCCGCGTCGGCGTGGCGAGCCACGTCTCGACGCTCGGTCGCCAAGTCGGCGAGCTCACCCACACGTATTCGTACGTCGTCGTCGACGCGCGCGGGCTCGACGTGCCCTTTCGGCTCACCAAGCAAGGCGCCTTCGACGAGGTCGTGCAGCTAGCGACGGGAGACGTCACGGTGGGAGACGAGGCCTTCGACGCGGAGTGGTCGATCACGGCCGACCCCACGCTCGCGCGCGCGGCGCTGGACGACTCGGTGCGCGAGCGGCTGACCGCGCTGCGCGCCCGGGTCCCCTCGGTGAGCCAGGACGTCGGCCCCGGGACGATGAGCGTCGTCCTCACGAGGCACGGGCTCGCGATCCGCTGGCCAGGGCCGCTCGACGTGGAGCTCGCGGCGTTCATGCGCGATCTCCTCCTCGACATGCGCCGCGCCATCCTCACCCACGTCGACCGCGAGGCGCTGCGCGCGGCGTCGGCGGGGGGGCCCCACTACCGCGTCGCCGCCGACCCGACCGCTCCCCCTCCCTCGGCCGAGCTGGCCACGCTCGAAGACGACGACGCAGAGGATGCCGATGCCGACGCCGGCCGACGCCGCGCGCAGCGCTGACGACGACCGCTCGCCCGACGTCGGAGCCGACGGTCAGGGGAAGGCGCCGGCCGCGGCCAGCGCGTCGAGGCGGGCGCGGCGCGCGCCGTCCTCCGCCACGACGACGAGCGCCTCGGCGTCGCGAGCGCGGCGCTCGGCGTCGAGCACCTCGATGTTCGTCGACGCGCCCGCGCGGTACGCCGTCGTGGCGAGCGCGAGGGTCTCGACGGCGAGCTCGCTCGCGCGGCGCGAGGCGGCGAGCGCGTCGTCGGCGTGCTTGACGGTGGCGGTCGCGGCGCGCCCGTCGGCCTCGGCCTGCCGAGCGCCGGCCTCGAGCGCCGTCCTCGCCTCGGCGACGGCCACCTCGCGCTCGCGCTGCTGCCCGTAGCGGAGCCCGCCTTCGTAGACCGGCCAGGCGAGCACGAGCTGCGCGCTCCAGCCCGTCGTCGGCGTGGTCGGCGTCGCGGGGTTCGCGTAGAAGGGCGTCGCCACCGCCGAGAGCGTGGGGATGAAGTCCGTGTATCCGTACCTGGATGACCGCTCGGCGACGCCGACCCGTGTCTCGAGGCTCCGGAGGTCCTGCCGCTTGCGGAGGAGCTCCTCGCGAGAGGCAGCGCGGGCGGCGCCCGAGAGCTCGGGCGGCGCCTCGTCGGTCGCGTCGACGGCGTCGGCCTCGCCGAGGAGCACCCCCAGCGCCTCACGGCTCTGGGCGAGCGCGGCGAGGACCGTCGACGCCTGGGCCTCGGACTGCGCGAGGTCCTGCTCCGCCCGCACGAGGTCGAGGCGGTTGCCGACGCCGCCCTGGAAGCGCGACCGCGCGAAATCGGCGTGGGCCCGGGCCGCCGCGATGGCGCGCTCCTGCGCCTCGAGGGCTCGCCGCTGGGCGACCACCGCCAGCCACGCGCGCGCGGCCGTGATCCCCAGCGTGCGGCGCACGTCGGCCGACGCCGCCTCGAACGTCCGCACGTTGCCGGTCGCGCGATACCACCCGGCCCACGACGCGGCGGCGAGCAGCGGAAGCGCCACGTTCAGGTTCGCGCCCACCGCGTCCTCTCGCTGGAGGACGCGGTCGCCGATCTGCCGATCGGCGTCGAGACGCGTGTAGGCTGCATTGACCGTGACCCGCGGGAGCGACGCCGCCCGCGCCTGCTCGACGAGCGCCTCGGCCCGCCGGACCTGGAGCTCGGCGAGCTTGATCTGAGGGTTCCGCGCCATCGCCGCGCGCACCGCCTCCCGGAACCCGACGCGGCGGGCGGGGGCGCGCTCGTCGAGCCCGCTCGTGGTGAGCTTGGGCGGCGCCCGATCCGGCTCGGCGACCGGCGGGGGCGCGGGCTCGTCGGCGCGCGCGGAGGCGGCCGCCGCGACGAGCGCGATCGCGCCGGCGGCGGCGAGGGCGTCACGAGGGCGCATCGGCGTCTCCTTCCTCGGCGACGAGCTCGACGCGGGTCCCGAAGCGGCTCGTCAACGTGTAGAGCGTGGGGATCAAGAAGAGGGTGAGGATCGTCGAGACGGTGAGCCCCCCGATGACGGCGCGGGCCAGCGGCACGTTGGTCTCGCTGCCCTCGCCGATGCCCACCGCCACCGGCGCGAGCCCGACGACGGTGGCGATGGTCGTCATCAGGATGGGCCGCAGGCGCGTCTTGGCGGCCTCGACCGCGGCGACCCGCGGCGCGACCCCGCGCCGCACGAGGACGTTGGCGAAGTCCACGAGGAGCACGCCGTTCGACACGACGATGCCGACCATCATGATGACGCCCATCGCGCTGTTGACCGAGAACGTCGTCTTGGTGAGGTGCAGCATGAGGATCACGCCGGCGACGCCGAGGGGCACGCTGAACATGATGACGAAGGGGTGGACGAGCGACTTGAACTGCGACGCGAGGCACATGTAGACGAGGGCGAGCGCGAGCAGGCCCGCGAAGCCGAGCCCCGAGAACGCCGCCTTCTGCGCCTCGGTCTGGCCGCCGAGGCGGGCGGTGAAGCCGTCGGGGGGCGGGGTGTCGTCGATGACCTTCTGGGTGGCGACGCTCGCGGTGCCGAGGTCGACGCCGGGGCCCACGTTGGCGGTCACCTCGATCACCCGCTGGAGGTACTTGCGGCCGATCTGCACCGGGCCGCTCGAGCGCTCGACCTTGGCCACCGTGTCGAGGGACACGACCGAGCCCCCCGCGGCGCGGAGGAACACGTCGCGCAGGTCGTCGACCTTGCCGCGGTACCGATCGTCGAGGCGCACGTTCACGAAGTACTCGTTGCCGCTCCGGGGGTCGGTATACCGGACGGGATTGACCTGAGTGCTCCCCACCAGGCTGACGAGCACGGTCTGGGCGACGTCGCGCTCGGACACCCCGAGCACGCCCGCCTTCTGCCGGTCGACCGTGACGTCGAGCTCGGGGTAGTTCTCCTCGCGGGAGATCTGCACGTCGGTGAGGATCGGCGCGCCCGCCGCGCTGGTGAGCTGGCGCATCTTCGCCGCGACGACGCGCGCGTAGGCCGCGCCCGAGTCGAGGTCGTAGCCGAGGATCTCGACGTCGATCGGCGCGGGGGCGCCGAAGTTGAGGATCCGCTTCACGATCCCGCCGGTGGAGATGAACACCGACGAGCCCGGGCTCGCCTCGGCGAGCGGGCGGCGCAGCTTGCTCGCGACCTCGGCGTCGGTCATCGTGCGCCGGCGCTTGCTCACCAGGTTGACGTTGATGTTGCCCGAGTGGGGGCCGGTGTTCGCGGTGAAGAGCGCGGTGCGGCCCGCGGGGAGGCCGATGTCGGAGAAGATCGCGGCGTAGATCGACGAGCCGTCGAGGGTGCCCGCCCCCGCGGGCATCTCCCTGGCGAGGGCGGCCTCCATCTTCTTCGAGACCTCCTCGGAGGTCTCGAGCCTCGAGCCGATGGGGTTCCTGAAGACGACGTTGAACTGCCCCTCGTCGGTCTCGGGGAAGAACTCGGTGCCGATGCGCGGCGCGAGGAGCGTCGCGCCGGCGCAGGCGGCGAGGATGACGCCGATGGTGATCGCGCGGCGGCCGAGCACGGCGTCGAGCGCGCGCCCGTAGGCGGCGTCGCCGCGGTCGAGGGCGTGGAGGAGGCGGCTCGAGAGCGTGCGCCGCGACGAGTCGTGGGGGCGGAGCAGGTAGAGGCAGAGGAGCGGCGTGACCGTGCGCGAGACGAAGAAGCTCATCACCAGCGCGAAGGTGATGGTGAGGGCGAGCGGCAAGAACACGTTCTTCGCGACGCCGGTGAGGAAGAGCACGGGGACGAACACGACGATGGTGGTCAGCGTCGAGACCAGGATCGGCATCGCCACCTCCTGGGCCGCGTCGAGGACCGCGCGCGTGCGATCCTTGCCCATGTCGAGGTGGCGCTGGATGTTCTCGAGCTCCACGATCGAGTCGTCGACCAGGCGGCCGACGCCGAGCGCGAGCCCGCCGAGGGTGAAGACGTTCAGCGTCTGGTTGAAGGCGTAGAGGAGGATGAACGTCGCCACCACCGACAGCGGGATCGAGACCGACACGATGATCGTGGCGCGCCCGCTCGCGAGGAAGATCAGGATGACGACGATCGCCAGCGCGCTGCCGGTGAGCGCCTCGTGCTCGAGCGCCGAGACCGCCGCGCGGATGTAGGTGGACTGGTCGAAGGAGAGCGTCGCCTTGGCGTTGGGCGGGACGCCCTGCATCTTGGGCAGCGCCTCGCGCAGCTTGTCGACGACCTCGATGGTGTTCGCCTTGGGCTGCTTGAGCACGCGCAAGAACACGCCACGCTTGCCGTCGATGCGGACGATCTCGGCCTGGTCCTGGGCGCCGTCCTCGACGCGCGCCACGTCGCCCAGGCGGACCGGCTGGGCGTCGGCGACCGGCGCGCGCAAGACGACGTCCTCGAGCTCCTTGGGCAGGACGATCTGCGTGTTGGAGAAGACGTTGTAGTCGCGGGTGGGAGTGCGCAGGTAGCCGCTCGGCAGGAGCAGGTTCGTGGCGCGCACGCTGTCGACCACGTCGAGCACGCCGAGCTTGCGCGAGCGGAGCGCGTCGCGCTGCACGAGGACCTGGATCTCGCGGATCTTGCCGCCGCCGGGGGTCGCGCTCGCGACGCCGTTGATGCGCTCGATCTGCGGCTCGATGACGTTGTAGGCGAGGTCGTAGAGCTGCTTCTCGTCGAGGCCGTCGGCCGACACCGCGACCTGGGCGACGGGGATGTTGGTGATGTCGAACTTGAGGATGAAGGGCTGCTGGATCCCCGGCGGCAGCGTGTTCTGGATCTGCTGCACGCGCTGGGCGACGTCGAACTGCGCGTTGTCGAGGTTGACGTCGTAGTCGAACCACACGCTCACGACCGACACGCCCTGCTTGGAGAAGCTCTCGACCCGCTGCACCCCGGGCGCCGCGCTCACCGCGCGCTCGACCGGCTCGGTGATCGACTTCTCGATGTCGGCGGGCCCGGCGCCGGAGTAGAAGGTCGCGACCCGGATGACGGGGATGTTGATCTCGGGGAAGAGATCGACGCTCAGCCGGCGCAGCGACACGAGGCCGAGCACCGTGATCATGAGCGAGAGCATCAAGATCAGGATCGGGTTCTTGAGGGCGAGGCGCGTCAGCCACATGCGATCACCCTCCCGCTACCTCGGCGGCGCGCCGGCGGACGCGCTCGGGCCCGGGGGCGCCGCGGCCTTGGGGGGCGCGACGCGCACCGGCGCGCCGTCGCCGAGGGAGTCGTACCCGCCGGTGAGCACCTCCTCGCCGGGCTCCACGCCGCGGGCGATCTCGAGCCACTCGCCGCCGTCGGCGCCGAGCTCCACCTCGCGCCGCGAGGCCTTGCCGTCCTTGTGCACGTAGACGAACGCGTGCCGGTCGGCGATCTGCACGGCCGAGACGGGCACGACCTTGGCGGCCTTGTGCACGTCGAGCACGATGGCCGCGCGGCCGTACATGCCGGGCCGCAGGAGGTTCTGCTCGTTCTTGAGGTGGACCTCCGCGTCCACCGTGCGCGTCGACGGATCGAACGCGGGGGCCACCCGGACGACCGCGCCCGCGAACGGACGGTCGGGCATCGCGTCCACCGTGACCTTGGCGGCGGCGCCGACGACGACCCGAGACGCGTCGCGCTCGCCGACCGCGACGAAGACGCGCAAGACGTCGGTGCGGACGACGCTGAGGATGACCGGGTTCGCGGCCGAGCCCACGAGCGCGCCCGGGTCGAGCCGCCGCTTGTAGACGAAGCCGTCCATGGGCGCGAGGATGCGCGTGTCGCCGAGGCGCGCGCCGGCGGTCGCGAGGGTGCCCTCGAGCGCCTGGCGGTTGGCGAGGGCGGCGTCGTGGGCCGCGCGCGCCTGATCGAGCTCGGCGTTGGAGACGATGCCCGAGGGGTGGAGCTGCTTGGCGCGCTCGTAGTTCGCCTTGGCGAGGACGATGGCCGCGTCGGCCTGGGCGAGGTTGCCCTTCACGGTCGACACCTGGCCCGCGACGTCGCCCGGGTTCACGAGCGCGAGGAGCTGGCCCTTCTTCACCGGGTCGCCTACGTCGACGAGCACCGCGTCGAGGTAGCCGAGCACCTTGGAGCCCACGTCGGTCTGCTGGACGGGGCGGAAGTCGACCGGCGCCTTGGCCTCGACCGGCACGTCGCGCACCTCGACCCGGGCGGTGGTGACGAGCGGCGGCGGACGCCCCTTGGGCGGGCCCGAGGGCGCCGACGAGCAGGCGCCGAGCACGCCGAGCGCGAGGATCATGGCCACCCGAGGGCGCATGCCCGAGGCATACACCCCGATCGTTGCGGATGCAATCGTTGCAAACGCAATGAATCGGGCTACCCTGGCGTCGTGGCGAGACGGTCGAGTCAGCGGGCCGCGCTCACGGAAGAGGTGGGCAGCCTCATCTTCCGCGCGCGCCGGCGCGTGCTCGAGGCGTGCTCCCGCCGCATGGATGGGGGCGGCGAGTCGGTGCTGGTGCTCCAGGTGCTCTGGCACCTCGACCTGCGGGGCGATCTCACGCAGCGGGGCCTCGCCGAGATCACCGGGCAGCACCCGGCGGGCATCTCGCGCACCCTCGAGGACCTCGAGGCGCGCGGGCTCGTCGAGCGCGAGCGCGGCGCCGACCGCCGCTGCCTCTACGCCAGCCTCACCCGCAGAGGTCGCGTGGCCGCCGCCCGCCTCAAGGCGAAGTTCCGCGCGGCGACCGAGGAGTCGCTCGCCGATCTCGGCGACGCCGACCTCCGCGCCCTCGAGCGCCTCCTCCTACGCGTCGCCGATCCCCGCCCTCACTCCACCGCGAAATAGCCGCGGTACCAGTCGCGCTCGTGGAAATCGAGCCGATCGCCGAGCGGAGCGCTCGCCTCGGCGCCGAGCCTCGCGAAGATCGCCGCGAGGGTTCGCTCGTCGCGCTGGCTCACCACCGGGATCCCGGCGCGCATGACCGCGGCGGCGGCGACGCCCGGGCCGCGG
>JAEUKG010000322.1 GCA_016794325.1 Myxococcales bacterium
GACAGCTATTGGATCCAGATGTTCCGGATCGGCTTCGACCAGACCCAGCCGTCTTGGGCCCACCACAACGAAACCCAGTCGTCGCGCGCGTGTATCGCGCGCGCGACCTCGCCGTAGTGCGTCTCCCAGGGATCCCAGAGCGAGAACGTGCCCATCGTGGGCAGGTAGAGGGCGGCGCCGACGGCGAGCACCCAGAAGCCGTGCCGCTCGACCAGCCGGCGCGGGTTGCCGTCCTCGTCGCGGGCCCAGGGGCCGAGGGCCACCCCGAGCCGGTAGAACGCGGCCACGAGCACGATGAACGTGCAAGGTACACACACCATCCAGATCCACGTCGGCCCGAGTCCGGCTCCGGCGAGCCCGAGGGCGACGCAGAAGGCGAGGAGCGCGCCGCCGAACCCGGCGAGGGGGATCGCGAGGTCCCCGAGGGTGGTGGTGCCGACGGTGCGGTCGGCGGGGTCGTCGAAGCTGCCGAGGAGGTCCATGACCCCCCACGTCGTGATCGCGGTGAAGAGGACGCCGAGCGGCACGCCGATCGACCACTGCGACGACTTCGCGACGAGGAGGAAGAGGCCCACGAAGCC
This sequence comes from Myxococcales bacterium, assembly GCA_016794325.1. Lineage (GTDB taxonomy): Bacteria > Myxococcota_A > Polyangia > Polyangiales > Polyangiaceae > SXNL01. Next base: position 582 of record JAEUKG010000322.1, read on the forward strand.
GACGCCGACCGCCGCGAGGCCGCGGCCCCAGCGAAGGTCGTTGCCTCGCGCGACGAGGGGAGGCTCCTCCTCGGACTCCTTCTCTTTGGCGGCCCTCGGGGGCTCCGCGTCGCCGGCTGTGGCCTCGTCGGCTTTGGCGTCGCCGTCGGCCGCGCCCGTGGCCTCACCGCCGGCCGCGCCCGCGCCGTCCTCGTCGCCGTTGCTTTCGCCCGCGGCGTCCTCGTCGCCGTCGCTTTCGCCCGCGGCCTTGGCGTCGCCGTCGGCCGCGCCCTCGCCCTTGACCTTGGCCTCGCCGCTCGCGTCCGCGGCGTCGGCCTTCGCCGCGCTGGGGGCGTCGCCGCTCGGGCGCTCGGCCGCGCTCTTGGCAACGTCGTCACTCTTGGTGTCGCTCATGGAGCCATCGCTGAAGGGGGGCGCAAAGGAAGGTAAACCCCCCAAGCCTTTAGCAATTCCCCGGGCGCCGGGGAAGCAAGAAGGAGCGCGGCCGCGCGGCGCCGGAGCCGGCGGCCCGTTGACGCGGCCGCGCGAGGCAAGGGACACTCGGGAATGACCACGGACGTCGACCCGGCCCTGGCCGCGCCCGCCCCCGCCTCGCGCGCGGAGCTCGTGGCGATGGTCTCGAAAGCCCATCAGGCGTCGAGCTACGCCGACAGCTCCGTCGCCGGCAAGGCGCTCGCGGCGCAGTCGAGGCTCCCCAAGCTCGTGGCCGAGAACCTCGGCGCGGGCTTCGGCCAGTGGGACTTCTTCCCCGAGATCGGCGACATCGTGGACTTCGCGCTGGCGTACGCGCCGCCGTCGACCGAGGAGGAGGTGTGGGCGCTCGCGCGATCGTGGGCGGCCGACGACGCGGCCGGCCGTCGCACGGTGCTCGTCCTCGTGGGCAAGGAGATCCTGCAGCACGAGCTCCGTCGCGTCGAGGTGCCGAAGCTCCGCGAGCTCTTCGACGAGGCGAGGCCGGCGCGCGCGCTCGCGCTGCGTGCGAGCCTCGGGCTCGAGATGCCGCCCGCCGCCCCGCCCCGCGCGGCGAAGAAGCGGGCCCCGGCGACGCCGGCGAGCCCGGCGGCGTCGCCGGACAGCGCGGCGGGGGCGCCTGGGCCAGCGCCGCCGCGCGTCCCGCCGGCGCCGGACGTCCCCGCGCGCATGCCCAAGCCGGCGATCG
>JAEUKG010000351.1 GCA_016794325.1 Myxococcales bacterium
CGTCTGCGTCGCGCGGGCGTCTGCGTAGCGCGGGCGTCTGCGTCGCTAGGGCCCGAGCCGCGCGCGCCCGCGTCGCTCGGGACCGAACCCGCCAGCGTCTGCGTCGCGCGCGCGTCCGGTCGTGCGCGCGCGCTCACGTCCGAGCGGCGACAGCGGCCACGAGGAGGGTGAGGCGCCTAGAACGCATCTCGTAACCGGAGATGCGTTCTAGTCGCGGAACGGCGGGGTGTTGGCGAGGAGGTAGTCGAAGGGGAGCGCGCGGAAGTGCCCGTACAGCCACAGCGTCACGTTGCGGAACACCCGCTGGTCGGCGCCTTGGAGCGGCTTGCCGTCGTCCCACGACTCGGGGGCGACGCCCTCGGGGGTGAACGGAGCCCACTTGGAGAGCGAATCGCGAATGTCCCGCGCCATGTCGACGAAGCGAGTGGCCTTCTCCGGTTGCCGCGCACCGTCGCGAAGAGCGAACACAGCGGCCAGCCCGGCGAGGCCCGAGCGGAGGTAGATGCGGTGCACGCGCTCGAGCAGCTCCCGGCCCGCGTCCGTGAGCATGATGTAGACGCGGCGTAGGTCCGGCGCGGTCCTCTCGCAGACGACGAGTCCGAGCGCCTCCAGCGAGCGGGACATTCGCGCGACCGTCTGGCGCGCCACGCCGAGGAGAGCGGCGAGCTGACCTTGGGTCTGACACCCGTCGAACCGCGCGCGGATGGCCTGCATCATGTCGAGCCTCGCGGGAGTGATTCCCAGCGGAGCGAGGGCGCCCCGATTGAGGAGCATCAGGTCGAGGTGTGCACGCTTGGCCGCGAAGCTGACACGGTTCATACCCCCGAGCTCAGCACACCTCATGCCACCCCCCGCCCGATCCCCCCCTCGCAAAATTAGGCAGCAAGCTGCCCAATTTTCGGAGAGGGGGATCGGCCTGGGGTGGCCCGGGCCAGTGTTGGTGTGGCCCGGGCCAGGGCGGTTTGCGGTTCGTGCTCGGCGTTCCTTCAGGGGGTGGCCGTGGTTTCTGCGCGCGGCGGAGCGGTCGGCGCCGCGGCTCGCGGGGCGGTCCATCGGCCCGGCGGGAGCCGCGGCTCGCGGGGCGGTCCTTCGGCTCGGTGGGAGCCGCAGCTCGCGGGGCGGTCCTTCGGCCCGGTGGGAGCCGCGGCTCGCGGGGCGGTCCATCGGCCCGGCGGGAGCCGCAGCTCGCGGGGCGGTCCTTCGGCCCGGCGGGAGCCGCAGCTCGCGGGGCGGGGCTGCAGCTCGCGCGGCGGTCCTCGTGGCGGCGCGCGGCGGTCCGTCGGGCCACGGTTCGCGCGCGGCGGTCCGCGGACTCAGCCGCCCTTGTCGAGCCCGAAGCCGTCGTGGAGGGCCCGCACCGCGAGCTCGGTGTATTTGGCGTGCACCAGGCACGACACCTTGATTTCGCTGGTCGAGATCGCCTGGATGTTGATTCCCTCGTTGGCGAGGATGCGGAACATCTTGGCGGCGACGCCGGCGTGGGAGCGCATGCCGAGCCCCACGATCGACACCTTCACCACGTCCTCGTCGTAGCGCACGGTGCCGGCGCCGACCTTCTTCGCGATCTCCTCGACCAGGGGCTTGGCCCGGGCGAGGTCGGTCTTGGCGAGCGTGAACGTGACGTCGGCCTGCGCGCTCGCGCCGGTGGTCGCGTTCTGGATGATCATGTCGACCGAGATGTTGGCCTCGGCGAGGGCGCCGAAGAACTCGGCGACGACGCCCGGGCGGTCCTGCACGCCGACGAGGTGAACGCGCGCCTCGTTCTTGTCGTAGGCCACACCCGCGACGACGACGTCCTCGAGCGACTTGTCCTCGCCCGTCACCCAGGTGCCCTCGGCGTCGGAGAACGAGCTTCGGACGTGGACCGGGACTCCGTACTTCATCGCAATCTCCACGCTGCGGATCTGCAGCACCTTCGCGCC
>JAEUKG010000354.1 GCA_016794325.1 Myxococcales bacterium
GGGATCGCGGGCGGACTCGAGCGCGCGCACCACCGTCGTCCCGACCGCGACGACCTTGGCTCCCCGCGCGCGCGCGGCGTCGACGGCGCGGACCGTCGCCTCGGGGACGGAGTAGCGCTCGGAGTGCATCGCGTGGTCGTCGAGGTCGAGGGCCGTCACCGGCGAGAAGGTGCCGAGCCCGACGTGCAGCGTCACCTTCGCGATCGTGGCGCCGGCGGCGGCGATGGCGTCGAGGAGCGCGGCGGAGACGTGGAGGCCGGCGGTGGGCGCGGCGACGGCGCCGTCTTCGGTGGCGAAGACGGTCTGGTAGCGCTCGCGATCGTCGGGGCGGTCGGGCCGCCGGATGTACGGGGGCAGCGGGACGTGGCCGACCGCCTCCACCGCGTCGCCGACGGTGGCGTGATCGCGCGCGGTGAGCTCGACCTGCAAGGTGCCCTCCGCGCGGCGACCGAGGACGGTGACGACGAGCGCGCCCACGTCGACGACGGTGCCCGGCCGCAGCTCCTTGGAGGCGCGGCCGAGCGCGCTCCAGGTCTCGGTCGCGCCCGCGGGGCCCTCGCGCTCGACGAGGAAGATCTCCACCTTGCCGCCGGTCGGGCGGCGGTGGCCGAGGAGGCGCGCGGGGATGACGCGCGTGTCGTTCAGCACCACGAGCGCGGCCGGCGGGAGCAGCGCCGGCAGGTCGAGCACGCGCCGGTCGTCGAGCGCGCCCTCGTGGACGACGAGGAGCCGCGCCGCGTCCCGCTCGGGGAGCGGCTCGCTCGCGATGAGCTCGTCGGGCAGCGCGTAGTCGAAGTTCGAGACGAGCACGGTGTGTCGAGCGACCCTCGGCGGGCGCTCTGGAGCGCGCGATCTACCTCAATCGGGCTCGGGGAGCGAGCGCAGGCTGGGGCTCGAGGCCTTCGCGCGCAGGAAGTCCACGACGTCGCCGAAGTCGAACGGCTTGGGGACGAAGCCGACGACCCCGCAGTCGAGGCGCTCGAGCTGCCGCTGGCCGAGCGGGTAGGCGCTCGTGAGCACGGTGCGCACGCCGGGGTAGCGGCGGCGGATCTCCCGCGCGAGGTGGAGGCCGCTCGACTCGCGCATCATCAGGTCGATGACGACGAGGTCGGCGAAGGCGCGCTCGAGATCGCCGAGCGCGAGCTCGGCCGAGCCCGCGAAGGCGACGTCCACTCCTTCGAGCCGCAGCGCCATCTCGAGGCTCCGCGACTCGCGCATGTCTTCGTCGACGATCAGAACTCTGGGCACGGCGACCGGGGACTCAGCAAGTTCGATGCCGCAGCATCGCATCGCTCAAATCCACGTGACAACGACGGATTCCAGTCGTCGGTCGATTATGGCGCGTTGCAGCAACGAAACCGCATCCCACTTCTGAAAGCGCGGTCAGTCGGGTGACCACGGAGCCCGCGCATCAACTGCGCGTCTCGTAGGTGATCCCGAGGCGCGTCATCTTGCGCCAGAGCGTCGTGGGGGAGATCTCGAGGATCTCGGCGGCGCGCTCGCGGCTCCCGTCGCACTCGCGGAGCGCGGCCTCGATCGCCTGGCGCTCGGCGCCGTCGACGACCTCGGCGAGGGTTCGCCCGCCGCCGGGCGGCGCCGGCGGCGCCGACGAGGACGTCGTGGGCGCCAGGAGGTCGTCGAAGGTGATGATGCCGTTCGGCACGAGCGCCACCGCCTGCTCGACCATGTGCTCGAGCTCGCGGACGTTGCCCGGGAAGTCATAGCGCGCGAGCTGCTCGAGGACGCCGTCCTGGATGCGGACGTCCACGCCCATCTTCTTCTTGTACTTCTCGACGAAGTACCCGAGGAGCTCGGGGATGTCCTCGCGCCGCTCGCGCAGCGCCGGGAGCTGGAAGCGGGCGACGTTGAGGCGGTAGTAGAGGTCCTGGCGGAAGCGCTTCTCGGCGATCGCCTTCTGCAGGTCTTGGTTGGTGGCGGCGATGACGCGGACGTTGACGCGGATGGGCTTGTTCTCGCCCACCCGGCGGATCTCGTTCTCCTGGATGGCGCGCAGGAGCTTCGCCTGGAACGACAGCGGCGTCTCCGCGATCTCGTCGAAGAAGAACGTGCCGCCATCGGCCTCCTCGAAGAGGCCCTTGCGCGCGGTGACGGCGCCGGTGAACGCGCCCTTCGCGTGGCCGAAGAGCTCGCTCTCGAGGAGCGTCTCGGTGATGGCCGCGCAGTTGACGGGGACGAACGGGCGCTCGCCGCGCTTCGAGTTCGCGTGGATCGCCTTGGCGACGAGCTCCTTGCCGGTGCCGCTCTCGCCGGTGATGAGGACGATGGCGTCGGTCGGGGCGACGCGCACGATGCGCCCGAGGATCTCGCGCATCGCCGCCGAGCGTCCGATGATGTTCTCGAACTTGTAGCGGTCCTTGAACTCGCGCGTGAGGAGGGCGACCTCGCCGGCGAGGCGCCGGCTGTCGAGCGCCTTGCCGACCTTGACGAGGAGCTCCTCCTCGGTGAACGGCTTCTGGATGTAGTCGAACGCCCCGAGGCGCATCGCCGTGACCGCGCTCTCGATGGTGCCGAAGGCGGTCATCACGATGACCTCGGTCATCGGCTGCGCGGTCTTCGTGGCGCGCAGGACGTCGATGCCGTCCTTCGAGCCCATGCGGAGGTCGGTGAGCACGAGGTCGAACGCGCCCGTCGTCCCCTTGAGCGCGCCCTCGTCGCCGTCTTGGGCCTCGTCGACGTCGTAGCCCGCGCCACGGAGCATCATGGCGAGGGTCGTGCGCATGTTGCGCTGGTCGTCGACGATGAGGATCTTGGGCATGTCAGTCGTTCTTGGCGCCGGCCGCGAGCCACGCCTCGACGCGGCGCATGTCGTCGGCGGTGAAGACGTACGATTTGTTGAACGGCATATTTCCGACGAGCTTGCCCCCTTCTTCGTGCCGCAAGGCGCGATAGAGGATGGTGTCGGTGGCCCCCTTGCCGGACGGAATCTCGGTGATCTTCAGCGTCGCCCCCACCATCGTGGTGTAGCAAGCGTCTTTGTCGGGGGCGCAGACGAAGCCGCCCGAGGCGATCTCGCCGTCGTCGCCTTTTTTCGAATGACATCCGCTGCGTCCGCATGTCGCCCGACCGGTCGGTCCGAAGAAGTCGGCGTGGAGATCGGTGAACGTGGCGCGGCTCACGGGCCCGCCGTCGCTCGCCGGCGCGGCCTCGGAGCCGGCGTCGGCTGCGGGGGGGCTGGGATCGCTGCTCGAGCACGCGACGGGTAGGAGGAGAACGGCGCCGCTGAGGAGCCAAGGTGAAGAGCGCGTCATCGACGGCAAGGCTAGCAGATCGCGCGGGCGACTTCGTCGCGCCCGAGCGAGTGTTCGCGGCGGAGGGCCCGCGGGGTCAGTCGTTCTTGGCGCCCGCCTCGAGCCAGAGGCGGACGCGCTTCATGTCGGCGGCGGTGAACGTGTAGGTCTTGTCGAACGGCATGTTGCCGCGCGACTTGCAGTCGCTCCGGGCGTGGCGCAGCGAGCCGTGGAGGATGGTGTCCTCGCCGCTGCCGCCCGCGGGGATGGACGTGAGCGCGAGGCCGGCGCCGACCATGCGCGCGTAGCAGTCGTTCTTGTCGGGGCGGCACACGAAGCCGGGCTTGCCGCCGGCCTTGGTCGCGATCTCGCCGTCGTCGCCGTCTTTGGAGTGGCATTCGTTCTTGCCGCACGACGCCTTGCCGGTGGGGCCGAAGAAGTCGTCGTAGAGGCCCGTCCACGTCGCCCGGTCGACCGGCGGATCCGAGAAGCACGCGCCGAGGTTGCCGTCGGTGCTGCCGTCCGAGGCCCCGCCGTCCTCGGAGGGCTCGGGGGGGCGCACGGGGGGCGAGCTCGCGTGGACGATGTCGCCGCCGCCGATCTCGTCGCTCCCCAAGCGGAAGCATGCGCCGAGCGCGAGGAGAAAGCCGATCCCGAGGGCGGCGCGCTTCATCGAGGAGAGGATATCAGAACGCGACGCCGAGGAAGAGGCGCACGGTCTGGGCCGCGGAGACGTCGATGTCGCCGAGGTTCGACCGCTGGAGCGCCGTCTCCTGCACCTTCGGCAGGTACTCGAGGCCGCCGAGCGGGAAGAACACGCCGTACTGGAGCATGGCGTAGAAGCCGCCGAGCTTGGTCGGGTCGTCGTTCAGCGAGCCGTCTTTGGCCTGGTAGTAGAGCGACAGGTCGAGCTCGACGCCGAGGTCGCGCTTGTTGCCCGGCGTCTGGACGAACTCGCTCGCGCGGCTCCAGATCGCCGCCGCGCCGCCGCCGAACTTCTGGCCGTTGGCGTTGCGGATGAAGTCGTAGTCCACGCTCGGGCGGAAGTAGTACGCGCCCTCGACGCGGGTGAGGATCTTGCGGAAGAAGATCTGGTCGACCATGTAGGCCGGGTGGAAGCGGAAGGTCGAGATCGGGCCGCGGCCGTCGTTGAGCGCGGGCTGCAGGCCGTTCGCCCCCGGGTTCAGGCCCTCGACGTTCGGATCGCCGCTCGCCCAGCCGAAGCCGAACTGGAGCTTCAGCTTGTCTTCGACGGCGCGGTATTCGGTCTGCGTCGCGAGGCCCCACATCCGGATGTCGACGGGGTTGCCGACGTCGTTGACCTGGCCGGTGTTCTCGAGCGAGCCGCGGATGTGCGCGAGCTCCGCCTCGACGCGGAGCTTCTTCCATCGCACCTGGATCCAGGCGTCGGGGATGAAGGCCTTGGCGCCGCGCCGGATGAGGCCGTTGTTGCTGTCGGCGCCGCGCTCACCCTCGAAATCGAAGCTGACGGGGTTCTCGCCGCCCTTCACGTCGAGGAGCTGCTTCCGGTAGATGGCGAAGAGGCCGCCGTTGACGACCACCTCGCCGCGGGCGAGGGCGAGCTTCTGGAGCTCGGGGTTCATGCGGCGGGCGACGAACGCGCTCCACTGGTCGGCGTTCGTGAGGTTCGCGGTGTTGTAGGGCTGGCCGCCGTAGATGTCGTAGGGCGACGCGCTGGTCGGGCCGGTGGACACGAAGTCCCACGAGCCACCGAAGTAGAGGTCCCACGACTTGACGCCGCTCACGAACATGATGCGGTCGGAGTTGGTCATCCAGTCGTCGTCGAGGCCGTCGCCGGAGTTGGCGAGGATGCCGAGGCCCCAGTGGAGCGGCATGCGGCCGAAGCGGAGGAGGCCGATGGGCGAGAGGTACTCGGCCCAGACGCGCTTGACCTCGATCGAGTTCCGGTAGCCGTTGACGCCCGCGGTGGGCGCGCCCTGGCTGGTGGAGAAGACGCCGAACGGGGCGTAGCCGTTGTAGCCGTTGAGCGCCGGGCCGTATCCCGTCTTGGATACTCGGGGCTGCATCGCGTACGCGTCGGGCGTCGAGCCGAGCACCATGTTGTCGAGCGCGTCGACCGTCGACAGGATGCGCAGGTTGTCCGAGACGTGGAGCTCGGGGTTCAGGCGCAGGCGCATGTTCGCCGACGCCTGCGACTTGTCGGTGCACTCGTCTTTGCCCGAGTCGCCGCACAATCGCACCGAGTACTGCTTGAGGTTCGGCACGCCGGTGAAGCTGTGATCGAGCGGCTGCGGCCAGAGGTTCTGGTCGTCCGCGCCGGGGTAGTTGTGCCGGCCGAGCGTGAAGTTGTGGTACAGCTCGCCGCGCGTGCGGAAGTAGCCGTGGAGCTCGACGATGGGCCGCGTGTGCGCCCACCACTCCTCGCTGTAGACCTCGCGCGGGCTCGCGCCGATGGTCCCGTCGCTGCCGCTCGGCGGGCCGAGGGTCTTGTCTTTGTCTTTGCCCTGGGCGGCGAGCTTCTGCGCGTCTTGGGCCGGATCGATCTGCGCCGCGGCTCCGGCCGCGCCCGAGGCGGGCGCGCCGGGTGTCCCGTCGGGCGCGTCGGGCATGAGGCTGCCGCGCGCCGGCTCCGGGCTCTGAGGAGCCGCAGGGGTGGGGTTGGGGGCGGGCTGAGCGCTCGCGACCCCGGCCCCGAAAAGCGGCGAGATCGCAGCGACAATCAGCGGAATCGATCGCCGGAGAGCCATCGCCGCCGGCTTCTAACACGATCCCGGGCCGTTGTGGGGATTCGTGGGCAGCGGGACGATTCGCTCAGCGTGGGGTCGGCCGCGGTCGGCGCCGCACGAGGATGGCCCCGACCAAGGCGAGCGCGGACGCGAGGACGCCCACGGCCGTCCGCGGGTGGTGGAGCGCAGCGACGAGCGCCGCGAGGGGAGGGCTGGCGGCCTGCGGCGGCGAGCCGCCGACGATCTCCGCGCGCATCGCGTCGCAGCGCCCTGCCCCCGTCGCGTCGTCGCACGCCGCGAAGCACGCGTGCGCCGCGCCGTCGTCCGCGAACGCGACGATCGCCCGGCCCCGACCGCGCGGGCCCGCGAGGTCGCGGCTCGGCGTGGGCGTGGCCGCGCCCTCGCCGCCCGCGAGGGGCGCCCCGCCGTGGAACGCCGCGAGCTCGCTCAGCTTGTCGAGCGCCGGCTCGTCGAGCTCGGGGGCCCACCCGAGCGGGAGCGGCGCGCGGTAGCAGCCGGTCGTGACCCGAAGCCCGCGCGCCTCGCTCCGGCGGACGAAGAGGCGCTCGAAGCGAGCGCTCGTGGGGCTCGTCGGTGGCACGTCGACCGCGGGCCCGGCGCTCTCCACGCCCGAGACGCGGAGCTCGGGCGCGGCGGCCAGAGGCGGGGCGACGAGCGCGACCGCGACGGCGGGGCCGAGCGGGAGGAGCGCGCGTCGGGCGGCGCCGAGCGACGTCTTCAGCCGCCCAGCTCTTCGAGGAACGCCTGGATCTCGCGCCGGAGCGCCGCCAAGGTCTCGCGCTCCTTCGACGGCGGCGCGGAGGCAGGGGCGACGCTCGGCCTCGTGACGGCGGGAGCCGCGCTCGCGGCCGCCGCCGCAACCGCGGCGACCGGCGGTGGCGAGGCGGGGATCGCCGAGGCCGGGATCGCCGAGGCGGGGGCGGACGACGGGGGCGGGCCGACGTCGGCCGACGTCCCGGTCGCCGAGAGGAGCTCGGCCTCGCCGTCCCCCGCGGACTTCAGCTTCTTGCGCGCGCCGGCGATGGTGAAGCCCTGCGAATAGAGCAGGTCCTTCACCCGGATGAGGTTCTCGACGTCCTTGCGCGAGTAGACGCGCTGGCCCTTCGCGCTCTTCTGCGGGCGGATCGTCCGAAACTCCCGCTCCCAGTACCGAAGCACGTGCGGCTCCACGCCGACGAGGCCTGCGACCTCGCCGATGCGGAAGTAGAGCTTCGGGGGGAGCGACGCGCTCATGGGAGGATCGCGAGGCTAAATCACCACCGGCGATTCGCGAACCAGAAATTTCTCCGTCGGCGCGCGGCGGCTCGCCCGGGGTCGCGAAAATCCGCGCGAGGCCGCGGGCCTACGCGGGCGCGCGTTCGCGGGCGAGGCTCCACGGAGGCGGGCGTCACGCCCGCTCGCTCACTCCGACGCGGTGGCGGTGACGCCGGCGGCGGCCTCGGCGGCGAGCTCCTCGGCCGTCTTCGGGTTCAGCGCGAGCTTGAGGATCTGGCTCGCCTTGAAGGTGAGGACCCGGCGCTCGCTGATCTGGATGGGGTCGCCCGTCTGCGGGTTGCGGCCCGGGCGCTGACGCTTGTCGCGCAGGACGAAGTTGCCGAAGCCGCTGATCTTGATCTTCTCGCCGCGGCCCAGCGTCTCCTTCATCATGTCGAAGACGAGGTCGACGATGTCTGCGGACTCCTTCTTCGAGAAGCCACCGACCTTGGAGTACAGCGCCTGTACGATCTCGGCTTTGGTCATGATGCCTTCGAGCCCCCAACCAACCTGATTTGAACCTCTCCGCCGGTGTCCGGCGGCGAGCTCCGTGGGCCAATGCGTCGCGGCAGAACCGCGCTTAG
>JAEUKG010000365.1 GCA_016794325.1 Myxococcales bacterium
GCTCGACTCGCGCATCTCGCTCTTCGACGTCACCGCCAAGCAGACGCTCATCACCAACGACGACGCGCCGGGCACGACCGACTCGCAGATCGGCGGGACCTTCCCGACGACGGGTCCCTACGTCCTCGTCCTCGAGAACGAAGGGACCGACGCGACCGACCTCTCGTACCAGATCGACTTCACGCTGCGCTGAGCGGCCGCGCGCGCCTCAGTGGCCTGGGCAGCAGCTCGCGTCGCACGACGAGGCGGCGCCCGAATACGGGCCCGGGCCCCAGTTGCTCTGCGAGAGCCAGATGCACTGCGAGCCGTCCCACGCGCACCCGCTGCACGAGGAGCTCGACGAGCCGCTCGAGCCCTGCGAGCCCGACGAGCCGCCCTGCGAGCCCGAGCCCTCGACGAGGGCGATGACGGTGGCGCAGTCGCCGGTGGCGAGCGTCGAGAGGGTCGCCTCGTCGATCGAGAGCGACGCGCAGTTCTGGTTGCACTTGGAGCGGTTCGCGGTCGTGTCGGCGGAGCGGCACTCGAGGTAGTTCTTGCACGCCGCGTCGCAGCTCGCGCTGCCGCCCTCGCTCGCGCGACCCGCGCTCGCGCCGCCCTTGCTGTCGGGCGTCGGCGTGGGCGCGGGGGTCGCGACGACGCAGCCGACGGTGGACGAGGCGAGGAGCGCGAGGACGACGAGGGCGGAACGCATGACGATTCTCTCCGTGGAAGGGCCGGCGAGCTTGCCGACGGGAGGGGGCATTGCAGCCCGCGGGCCATGCTCCAAGCACGCGGAACCTGGTCGTTTTCTCCCCTCCCGTGGCGCGGATAGCGCCACGCGGCGCAAGCAGCGCCGAGGGCACGTGGCGCAACTCGCGCCGCCGGTCGCGCCATCCCGCTCGGGACACGCGCGGCACCAGAGGAGCGGGCACGCGCGGCGCCGGTCGTCGCGTCCCGGCACGCCCGTTGCGATGGCTCGGACCGTCGCGGGCACGTCGCCCGCCCTTCCCAAGGAGCCTCGGTCATGTCTTCGTCGATGTCGCGCCTCGTCTCTCTCCTCGGCCTCGCGGCCCTCACCACCTTGAGCGCGACGGGCGCGGCGCTCCCTCGACCCCCGGCGCCGCCGCCGCCGCCCCCGCCGCCGCAGCTCCCCGCCGCGCCGCAGCTCCCCGCGGCCCCAGTGCCGCCCCCGCCGGCGCCGCCCCCGCCTCCGGTGCTCCCGCCTCAGGTCTGCACCACCGGCTGCGACGTGTCGGCGCCCGAGCGCGCGCTCGTGTTCGTCAACCTCGTCTCGCAGGGCGACCGCTACAAGCCGCTCTACCGCTTCTTCGAGGAGGGCGGTCGCGCCACGACGCAGTCGCTCCGCCCGCTTTACGGAGAGTACGCGGAGATCTCGGGGAGCGGCGCCACCGCCGCGGCGCTGGTCGACGTGGTGACGCGCTTCGAGCAGCGCCCCGGCGTGCGCGCGGTGGACGTCATCCTCGTCCTCCACGGCGACACCGACTCGACCCGCCAGAACGGCTCGCTCACCTTCGCCGACCGCGAGTGGACCATCGACCGCGCCACCGACGGCAAGCTGTCCCTCTCGCAGCTCTTTCGCCAGAGGCGGAGCGAGCTCTGCCCCGGCGACGCGGCGTGCGCCGAGCGGCTGCGCGCCAAGGACCGGATGCTCCTGTCGACCGCGTGCTTCGGCGCGTCCCACTTCGCCGGCTGGCAGAGCGTCGGCTTCACCGCGATCGACGGCTCGCGCGGCGTCTACTCCGACAGCACCGCGAGCTACCCGGCGCTGATCGACGCGTGGGGCAAGGGCTTCACCTTCGGCGACGTGGTCGCGTACGGCAACCGGGCCGACGTGGGGCGCCGCTGGGACGCGTGGGCGCGCGTCCTCGGCTTCTCGGACGTCGACAGCACGCGGATCGTGCACGCGACGCCCTCCGCCAGCGCGATGCGGATCTGGAGCCGGCCGCGCTGACGCGGGGGCGCGCGCTACTTGCGCGGGCGGGGCACTCCGTATTCGTCGAGGCGGCGCAGGAGTGTGCGGCGCGGGATACCGAGCTCCGCGGCGGCGCGCGACTGGTTGCCGCCGCAGCGCTCGAGCGCGGCGAGGATGCGCTGGCGCTCGTCGTCGGGCGCGGGCGCAAGCGCGGGCGCGGAGGCGAGCGCGGGCGCGGGCGCGGACGCGTGTGCGAGAGCGGGCGCGGACGCGTGTGTGGACGCGGACGCGAGGGCGGACGCGGACGCGGAGGCGGGCGCGGGCGGGGGGCCGGGGGCGCGGAGGTGGAGGTGCTCGGGGGTGACGACGCCGTCCATCGCGAGGACCACCGCGCGCTCCATGACGTTCTTGAGCTCGCGCACGTTGCCGGGCCACGCGTGCGCCTCGAGGGCGCGGCCGGCCTCGGGGGAGAGGGTCGGCACAGAGCGGCCCTCGGCGGCGCTCGCGCGGGTGGCGAAGAGGCGAGCGAGCGGGAGGATCTCGGTCTTGCGCGCGCGGAGCGGCGGCAGGGCGATCGAGACGCCGTCGACGCGGTGGTAGAGATCGAGCCGGAACGTCCCCTTCGCGATCTCGGCGTCGAGATCGCGGTTGGTCGCGGCGACGAGCCGGAAGTCGACCTTGCGCGGCGCGAGGCTACCGAGACGCGTGACCTCGCGGCTCTCGAGCACGCGGAGGAGCTTCGCCTGGGTCGCGAGCGGCATCTCGCCGAGCTCGTCGAGGAAGAGCGTGCCGCCGTCGGCGCCCTCGATCAGGCCCGGCTTGGCGGCGACGGCGCCGGTGAACGCGCCCTTCTCGTGGCCGAAGAGCTCGCTCTCGAGGAGCGACTCGGGGAGCGACGCGCAGTTGAGGCGCACGAACGGCCCCTTCGCGCGCTTCGAGAACCGGTGGATCGCCTCGGCCGCGATCTCCTTGCCGGTGCCGCTCTCGCCGAGGACCAGCACCGACAGGTTGCTCGCGGCGACGTGCTCCACCAGCCGGTGCACCTGCGCCATCGGCCCGTCGGCAGGGACGAAGATGCCGAGCGGGTGCTGCTCGCGCGTCGCGGTGCCGACCGGGGGCGCGACCGCGGCGGCGCTCCGTCGCTGCACCACGAGCACCGCGACGCCGATCTCCACGACCAAGCCGGCGCCGAGCGCGGCGCGCTCGCCCTTGGCGAGGCGGCGGCCTCCCACGCGGGTCCCGTTGGCGCTGTCGAGATCCGTGATCCCGAGCCCGCCGCTCACGTCGACGCGCGCGTGGCGACGCGAGACGGAGGGGTGCTCGATCACGAGATCGGCCGACGGATCCCGGCCGATCACGATCCCGCCGCGATCGGGGACCGTGGCGCTCGCCGACCGGTCGTCCCACATGACGAGGAGCCGATCGCGCGGGGTCGGAGCCCGCGCCGCGAGGTCCTGGGTCTCCCCGTCGTCGGTCATCGGTAGAGGAGCGTACCGCGTTATCCTGGACAGGGGCATGCTCGCGCCGGGTTCCACGTTCGGCCGCTACCGCATCGTCCGCGCCCTCGGCGCGGGCGGCATGGGGCAGGTGTACGAGGCGCGCGACACCACACTCCGCCGCGACGTGGCGCTGAAGGTCGTGCGCGACGAGCGGGCCGACGCGAGCGCGGTGAGCGAGGAGGCGCGGGCGCGCCTCCTCCGAGAGGCGCGCGCCGCCGCCGCCCTCCACCACCCGAACGCGATCGCCGTCTACGACGTCGGCGAGCACGACGGGGTCGCGTTCATCGCCATGGAGCTCGCGCGCGGGCAGACGCTGCGCGCCCGCCTCCACGGCGGCGCGTCCCTCGGGGAGCGAGTCGCGTGGCTCGAGGGCGTCGCGCGCGCCCTGGGCGCCGCCCACGACGAGGGCATCGTCCACCGAGACGTGAAGCCCGACAACGTGATGGTGTGCGAGGACGGGTCGGTGAAGGTGCTCGACTTCGGCATCGCGCGGATCGCGCGCGAGGGAGACGCCCCGCGCGAGGGCGACGACGCGCCCGCGTCGTTCCGCACCGCCGAGGGGGTCGTCACGGGGACGCCGCGCTACATGGCGCCCGAGCAGCTCGAGGGCGCGCCGCTCGACGGGCGGGCCGATCAGTTCGCCTGGGGCGTGCTCGCCTACGAGCTCCTCGCGCGCGTGCACCCGCAGACCACCACCGGCACCGCCGAGCGCTGGGGGGCGCCGCCGAAGGAGCTCGCGGCGATCGACCCCGCCGTGCCGGGCGCCGTGTCGGACGTGGTGATGCGCGCCCTCGAGCGCGATCCGGCGCACAGACACCCGTCGATGCGCGCGGTCGCCGACGCCCTCGCGCCGTTCGCGGTGTCGCGCGCGCCCGACGCCTCCGGCGGAGCCGCCGGCGAGGCGACGCCCGCGGCGACCATGCGCCTCGACGCGGCGACGGGGCCGATGGAGGCCGGCGCGCCGATCGCCGACCCGACCGCGCCGCAGCCTCTCTCCGTCGTTCCCCGCCGCGTCGAGGCCTCGGTGCTCGACGCGACCCGCCCGACGTGGCGCCGGCTCGCGCTGCCGGGGGCGGGGCTCGGCCTTATCCTTCTTGGGATAGCCACGATGGCGGTCCTCGGCCTCGCCGGGGACGGCGCGGCGACCCCGGAGCTCGGACGTTGGCTCGTGAGGGTCGGGTGGATGACGTGTTTCGTCGCGCCGCTGACGTTGCTCGCGCGCGGCAGCCGACCGGCGCGGCTCGACGCCCTCCCCCAGCGGCTCGAAATCGGCGCGGCGCGGGGGATGAGCCAGGCGCTCGCGCCGACCGACGTGGCCGCCGCGTCGCTCGCCCCTCTGGGGGGCCGCTTCAGCGTGCTCGTCCTGCCGCGCCGCACCGCCGCGACCCCCATCGTCGTCGAGGTCGCCGCCGAGGGCGACGCCCGCGCGATCCTCGAGTCGATCGGCGCGCGCCGCGCGCGCGTGGGCGTGATGCGATGGCCGCTCGCTCGCGGGCCGTTCGACTACGTGTGCCTCTCGTCCTCGGTCGCCTGGCGCGTCGCGATCCCGCTCACGCAATCCGGGAGCGGAGTGCTCGCTGGCGTCACGTTCGCGGCTGGGCTCGTCTTCGGTCTGCTCTCGGCCGCGCTCGCCCTCGCGCCGCGCCCGGGGCCCCACCTCGAGCTGGGCGACGACGACGTCCACGCGCCCGGTCGGTCCATCCCGCTGCGCGAGGTCGAGCGCGCCGCCGCCACCACCGAGGCGATCGAGCTCACCCTCGTGTCGGGGGAGATCGTCCGCGTCCCGGCGCCGCTCGCTCGACTATCCCGAAGAGGCCTGTGTGCGACCGAGCGCGCCCACCTGGCGGCCCACGTCACCGCCGCCGCCGCCCGCGCGCGCGCCGCCCACCTCTGAGTTATTCTGGCCGTATGGGCATCGACGCGGTGGCGGTCCTGAAGATCATGGCCCTCCCGGCCCCGAAGACGGAGGTGGGGACGAGCCATTTCGTCCAGCACGCGGGCGACGCGACGCTCCTCCACACGATGGAGCGCTACGACGCGGCGGCGCCCGACGAGCACGCCCTCACGCTGCGCCGCATCCTCGGGGACGCGCTCGACCGCCACCACGACGATCGCGGGATCCTCTTCTTCCCCGACGTCTACGAGCCGCGGGGGCGGACCTATTCGGCCATCGTGCGCGAGGTCGGCGGCGGGGGCGTCTGGGCGCCGATCGTCACGCTCGACCACGTCCCCCGGCGGATCACCGCCGCCGCGGCCGGGTCGATCGAGGAGCTCGTCGCCGAGGCGATGCGGGTGATGGGCCCCGACGGGCGCAGGCTCGTCGAGGTGGCCCAGCTCGTCTATCCGTCGAAGGTCACGACGGGCGGAGCACCCGTCGACCCCCTCCACGAGACGGAGTACCGGAAGGCCGTCGCGCCGCTCGAAGCGGCGATGGGCGCGCAATTCGTGCGCGAGCTCGAGACGCGCTGCGACGCGCTGCTCGAGCGCCACATGGCCGCGCAGCGCGCGTTCTTCGGCATCGACTGAGCCCGCCACCGATCGCGCCTCCTGCGGGCGCGGTCGGCGCGTCGTGCTACCGTGAGCTGTGATCGTCACCCGCCGCTGGCTCGTCTGCGTCGCGCTCACCGCCTGCGATCCCTTCGGCGCGACGACGCTGGAGGCTCCGAGAGACGCGGGAGGTGGAGCCGCCGTGGGTGTCGACGCGGGCGACGCCGGCGCTGGCGGCGGCGCCGACGGCGGCCCGACACCGGACGCCGGACCCGAAGACGCGGGGCCCAAGAAGCGCATCTTCGTGAGCGCCGGGGGCAAGGACGGCGACCTCCTCTTCCAGGCGAAGGTCGTCGACTCGAGCTTCACCGGCAACGGCGTCGAGGCGGGGGATCTGCTCTGCCAGACCGAGGCGAAGCTCGGCGGCCTCACGGGGACGTTCCGAGCCTGGCTGTCCATCAGCGGCGTCGACGCGATCTCGCGCTTCACCGACACCGGCCCGCGCTACAGCGTGCTCGGGGTGAAGATCCTCCCGAAGGTCGGAGCGGCCCCGCTCTCGGCGGTGCCGAACGTGCAGGGAGTGCCGCTGGGCGCGGGGCGGTTGGTCTGGACGGGCACCGGCGCCAACGGCAGGATCGTGAACGAGGGCACGATCTGTGGCGGGTGGAGGGAGGCCGTTCCAACGGTCCGTGGAATCGTGGGGGATCCCACCGCGACGGACGACCGGTGGACCCACACCAAGGAGTCCGCCTGCTCTCCGACGTCCGCGCACCTGTATTGCATCGAGGAGTGACGGCGTCGAGCCGTGGGAGCCGAGCGCGGCGAGTCTCCTGGCACTCGCGCGCTCGGCGCGCGTCGAGTCGCGACGGCGCCTTTGGCGTGAGCGGTCACGCCGCGGCGGGGGCCGAGCCCGTGCGGGGACGGCCGGGGCCTGCTATCCCTGGCCCGTGAGCTTCGACCTCCACTTCTACTGCGGCGACGTGCTCCTCGGCGGCTGGGACGGGCTCTTCGCCTGGGCGGCCGAACGCCCCGCGTTCACCCGACGCGCCCAACCGAACGGCGGCTTCTCGCTGGTGTACGAGAACCCGGACACGGGCGTGTATTTCACGCTCCTCCAGGCGCACCCGCCGCCGCTGAACGCCGCCACCCGCGCGCTGTCGCCGGCGTACCTCTCGGCGAACCTGAACTACGCGCGGTGCCGCTTCTTCGCGCTCGAGGTGATGGACGTGATCGTCGACCTCGTCGCCAAGCTATCCCTCGTGGTCTACGACCCGCAGAGCGGCTTCGTCGGCAAGCCCACCGCCGCGTCCCTCGTCGAGTCGTGGTGCCGCGGCAACCAGCACGCGGTGGCCGCGATTCGGGCGCGCGAGCCGGGCTTCGCGCCGTGGATGGACACCCGCGCCGCCGAGGGCTTCTGGCGCTACCGGGCCGCGCACCCGTCGCTCAAGGCGCGCTACGGCGGCGACGGCCTCGTGCCTCAGCTCGTCGCCGTGCGGCGCGGCGATCGAGCCCTCCGGATCGCCCACCTGCCGAAGCCTTGCATCTACGTCGTTCCGCCGACCGACCTCTTCTTCATCGACCGGGGCGAGGGCGCGCTCGTCGTCGGCGCAGAGCAGGTGCGGGCCGCGCTCGGGCACCTCTTCGTCCCGCTCGCCGAGGTGGAGGGGGCGCACCTGGTGCCAGAGACCAAGATCTTCGACGCGTCCGCGATGGACGCGTGGGACCGCTTCCACGCCGAGGTCGGCGTGGAAGGCCCGCTGAAGGCGCTCTACCAAGGCGTCGCCGCCGACGGCTTCGTCGACTGCTGAGGCGAGCGCGTCGATGCACCGAATCCTCCACGCGCTCGCGACCGAACGCTTCGTGACCTTGGACGCGGCGGGGACGGCCGAGGAGTGGCTCTTGCGGCCCGTCCGGCGAAGGCAGGCGTCGAAGGCCCTCGTGCGCGCCGGCGAGCTCACCGCCAAGACCGATCTCGCGCACGTCGCGCGCGTCGCCCGCCTCGCCGCGCACGCGCGCGCGCAGGGGGTCTCCCTCGACGACGAGGCCGCCGTCGCCGCCGCCTACGCGGCGCTCCCCGCGCCCGCGGATCGCAAGCTCCCGGTCCAGACGCTCGCGCTCCTCGGGGCCGTCGTCACGCTCGCGCTCTTCGCCCTCGCGGCGAAGCTCGCCCTGCGGCCCTTCGCCGCCGACCGAAGCGCCCTCGGGGCCGCGTTCTCCCAGCGGTTCGGCGCGCACGTCGCCGACGTCGCGAACGGCAAGCGCCCCTCGGCGGAGGAGGGCATGGACCGCGTGTTCCCGGGGCGCACGCTCCCCGAGCCCGTGCGCGCGCCGATGACCGCGCTCTTCGCCGCCCACCTCGAGGCGGCCCGCGACCCGACGCGCATGGCCGATCTCTACGCGCGCACCCGCGACGTGAACCAGGCGCTCGGGCTCACCCGCGAGCCGTATTACCTCGACGCGCGCCACTACCAGCGGTCCCCGCTTTTGTATGCATTCTACAAGGAACGCGAAGACGACGCCGAGGCCCCCGGGTTCGCCCGGGAGCGCGTCGTCTACCTCTGGCGCCTCGACCGCCTGAACATCTCCAAGGCCGCGCTCGGCTACACCCACCGCGAGGCCGACGCCGCGCTCGTCCTCTACGATCAGATCGAAGAGGAGCTCATCGCCCGCGTGCTCCCCGGCCTCGCCGAGGGGGAGAAGGTCGAGCTCGTCGACGACGACAGCCGCGACGCGACCAAGGCCTGGCAGGACGACATCGAGCAGCGCTCGGCGCGCATGGTGCGCGAGAGCTTCGCCGGCGCCGCCGACCGCGATCGCATCGTGGAGCTCGGCACCCTCCTCGCGAAGCGCCGGGCGATCGTCCGCCGGTGGCAGGTGGACCTGGCGAGCCAACACGCGACCCTCGCCGTTCCGCGCCGGCTGATCCCGGAGGCCGACTACCTCGGCGAGCTCCACCTCCGCGTGCCGACGGAGTCGCGACGCGAGTGGGAGTCGGTCCACGACCGGCTGACCTCGCGCGCCATGCTCGCGACGTTCGAGGCGCTCCGCGACCGCTTCGCGGAGGACGTCGCCCGCCACGAGGTGCAACACCGCTTCGACGGCCAGCGCACCGCCGGCTGCGAGCTCGATCGCCCGTGCGACGCGCTCGTCATCCCCGAGGCGGTGCGCCGACGGGTCGGCCCCGAGCCGGGCGTGAAGGCCTCGCTCGGGGGCCTGCCCGCGCGCGTGCGCTCCGAGACCTCGGCGTATCTGGCCGAGATGACGCGCCCCCACG
>JAEUKG010000383.1 GCA_016794325.1 Myxococcales bacterium
GCGGGCCGGCAGCGCGCGCAGGAGCAGCCACACCTTCTGCCACGTCGGCACGACCGCCCTCCGCGAGACGGAGTCGTAGCCCGCCCGGGCGACGCGCGCGCCGATCGCCGAGTAGATGAGGCGCGCCGCGCGGATCGCCACCCGGCAGTCGGCGGGCAGCAGGCTCACGCCGCCGTCGGCGCGGGCGTAGAGCTCGTCGGCGGCGGCGAGGAGGCGCCGCACGACGCGCGCGAGGCGCGGATCGAACCGAGGGGCGCGCGCGAGCTCGTCGGGGTCGATGCCCTCGTCGCGGAGCCACGACAAGGGGAGGTAGATGCGCCCTCGCGCCGCGTCTTCGCCGACGTCGCGCGCGATGTTCGTGAGCTGCATCGCCGCGCCGAGGTCGCACGCCCGCGCGAGGACGTGGGGCGCCCGCGGCCCCATGAGCAGCGTCATCATCGCCCCCACCGTGCCCGCGACGCGGGCCGCGTACGCGTGGAGGTCGTCGAGCGTCTCGTACCGCCGACCGTCGGCGTCCCAAGCCATCCCCTCGACGAGCGCGTCGAGGAGCGCGCGCGGAACGCCGCGGCGGTGGACGATCTCCGCGAGGGCCCGATCGACCGGAACGTCCGCCGGCTCACCCCGGTAGACACGATCGAGCCGCTCGCGAAGATCGGCCACCGCCGCGGCGCGGTCCACTCCCGCGGCGTCGACGGCGTCGTCGGCGATCCGGCAGAAGGCGTAGAGGACGGTGGCGGGCTCGCGCACGCGGCGCGGCAAGAGGCGCGACGCGGCGGAGAAGCTCTTGCTGCCCGCGGTGAGGAGCGCGCGGCAGTGCTCCAGATCCGAAGGGCGGAGCGCGAGATCAGGCATCGGGCACGATCCGGTCGAGGACGCGGGCCGACGAGAGGACCCCGGGCACGCCCGCGCCCGGGTGGGTGCCGGCGCCGACGAGGTAGAGGCCGCGCACGTCCTCGCTCTCGTTGTGCGGGCGGAAATACGCGCTCTGGGTGAGCACCGGCTCGAGGCCGAACGCCGCGCCGCGCTCGCTCAAGAGCTCGTCGTGGAAGTGCTGCGGCGTCATCAGCCGCGACGCGGTGACGTGCCTCGGGAGGTCGGGCAGGAGCGTCTCCGCGAGGTGCGCCTCGATGGCGCGCCGGTAGGGCTCGGCGCGTTCGGCCCAGTCGACGTCGGCGTCGAGGTGAGGGACTGGAGAGAGTACGTAGAAGGTCTCGCCGCCCGGGGGCGCGAGGCCGGGATCGGTCGCCGTCGGCCGGTGGAGGTAGAGGCTGAAGTCCTCGGCGAGGACGCGCTTCTCGAAGATGTCGGTGAGGAGCGCCTCGTAGCGCGGCCCGAGCATGATCGTGTGGTGGGCGACGTCGGGGTAGGTGCGGTCGGTGCCGAAGTACCAGACGAAGAGGCTCATGGAGTAGCGGGCGCGGTCGATGCGGCGATCGGTCCACTTCTTCCGGTGCTCGGGCGGCAGGAGGCTCTTGTAGGTGAAGGCCGAGTCGGCGTTGGACACGACGATGTCGGCGGGGACGACCTCGCCGGTGTCGAGGCGAACGCCGCGCGCGCGCCCGCCCTCGACGACGATCTGGTCGACGGTGGCGTGGTAGCGGATGTCGCCGCCCTGCTTGGCGACGAGGTCGACGAGGCCGCTCACGAGCGCGCCCGTGCCGCCGATCGGGAAGTGCACGCCCCACTTGCGCTCGAGGTAGAGGATGAGCGTGTAGATCGAGGTCGTCGAGAAGGGGTTGCCGCCGACGAGCAGCGGGTGGAAGCTGAGGATCTGCCGCAGGCGGTCGTCTTTGACGAACTTCGCCGCCAGGCCGTACACGGTGCGGTAGCTCTCGAGGCGCATCATCTCGGGGACGATGCGCGCCATGTCGAGCCACGACCCGAAGGGCACGTGCGCGAGCTCCTTGAACCCGACGTCGAAGATGCGCTCGCTCATCGCCACGAAGCGCTCGTAGCCGTCGCAGTCGGCGGGGGCGAGGCGCTCGACCTCGCGGCGCATCGCCGCCGCGTCGCCGGTGTAGTCGAACACCGTGCCGTCGTGGAACCGGATGCGGTAGAAGGGCGTGACCGGCCGGAGGTCGACGTGGTCGCTCATCTTCTCGCCGGCGAGCTCCCAGAGCTCCTCGAAGAGGAACGGGGCCGTGATGACCGTGGGGCCGGCGTCGAAGACGTGCCCCTTGTCGCGGAAGACGCGCGCCCGGCCGCCGGGCTGGTCGTGACGCTCGAGGATCGTCACCCGGTACCCTCGCGCGCCGAGCCGGATCGCCGCCGCGAGGCCGCCGAAGCCGCTGCCGATCACCACCGCCGTCGGTTTCGTTCGCGTTTTCATCTGCAAACCCATTGCATAAGGTTGATATAGGTCTTATACAATCTTTGTCAATGTCGAGCCGACGAACCCAGCCCGCCAACGACGAGCCCCCGATCCTGGAGCGCACCGGGCCGGGGCCGTTCCGCATCCACGTGGTCGCCGAGCTCACCGGCGTCCCCGAGCCGACCCTCCGCGCTTGGGAGCGCCGCTACGGCATCCCCCGCCCGGAGCGCACGAGCTCCGGCTACCGCCTCTACGGCGTCCGCGAGGTCGACGAGGTGCGGCGGATGAAGGAGCTGTGCGATCAG
>JAEUKG010000433.1 GCA_016794325.1 Myxococcales bacterium
GTCGAGCTCGGCGAGCGCGGCGGGGCTCGGCCGCGAGGGCGACCGGTCGGACGTGATCCGATCGAGCCACCGCGCGCACGCGGCGCGGATCTCGGGCCTCCTCGAGTCCTCCGCGAGAGATCGCGCCGCCGCCTCCACCGCCTCGCGGGGCGCGAGCTGGTCGAGCGCGAGGAAGAGCGCGTCGAGATCGGCGTGCCCGGTCGCCGGCGCCGGGAGCGGCGAGAGCACCAGCCAGGGCGCGTCGGGGAACCGCGCGGCGAGGAGCGCGTCGTACGGCTCGGGCGTCGTCTCCACGATCAGGGCACCCACGCCGGGGTGAAGACGCACGTCCGCGCGGCCGTCGCCTTGATCCCTGCGTTGTAGATCTTGCCTCCGAGCGATCCCTGCGCGTCGTGCAACGTCACGTGGAAGATCTCGCTCTCGCTCGTGACGCCGACGCCCACCGGGACGTTGGGCTTCGTCGTGGACGCCGCGACGGAGAAGGGAGCGCTCGTGACGCCCTTCGAGGCGATGACCGGCGCGCTCGGGTCGGGCTGGCTCGGGGGAGCGACGGGCGAGACCCCGAGGTACAGGTCCTTCCCGAGGGCCTTCGTGCCGTTGGTGACGCTCGCGACGATCGAGAACGGATCGCTGCAGGAGGCGGGGGCGACGAACGCGACGGTCCTGATGAAGGCGCGGTCCTTCGTCCAGCTCTCGGCGGTGTCCGGGCTCACCTTCCAGAGCGGGTCGTCGATCGAGGTCTTGTACGTACACGCGGCCTCGAGCGCGAGCTGGCGCTGCGGCTGCGCCGAGAGCGTGACCTGCACCGGCGCGGGCTTCTGCAAGCAGGTCGAGGGGGGCAGCCCCTTGGGCGGGAGGACGGGGCCGTACGGGGCGACGAGGAACGTGACGTACCGGACGGACGAGGGCGGGACCGTCACCAGCTCGGAGGTCGTCGCGCCCCCGTGAGCGACCGTGACCGTGCCCGACAGCGGGACGTCGAAGGCGTTGTTGATCGGGATCTGCAGCTTGACGGTGCTCGTCGCCGGCGCAGGCGCCTTCGCCGAGCCGAGCCCGTCGGGCTCGACGCGGGGCGAGCCGCCGAGCACGAGCACCTTGGGTCGCGCGATGGGGCCGACGACCGGCGTGAAATCGGCGCGAGCCGGAGCGGCGAGGGTCGAGACGACGAGGGCGAGGAGGGCGAGCCGGCGCATGGTCGTAGGACGAGAGAGTGCCAGACGAGCCGCATCGCGCTCGATGACCGCTCGCTGACCAGAGCATGAGCGCGCGCGCGCCGGGTCCCCGCCGGCGACGCGACGACTCGTCAGCGAGCGGTCATGGCGGGCGGGCCGCTGCGCCCTCACCCTACGCCGTCACCCATCGCACCGCGATGAGGTCACCACCAAGGAGGCTCGTTTCATGAAATTCCGCGCGCCCTTCGCCATGACGTTCTCGATCGCGCTGCTCGCCGCCGGCTGCACGACCGCCGCCGAGGGTGGCGACGCCGAAGGGCCGACCGGCACCACGGCCTCCGCGTACACGACCGCCGACATCGACGTCCGCGTGGCCCCGCGGAGCGTGACCGCGACGATCTACGAGCGAGGGGAGGCTCAGCTCTCGGTGTCGAACATCGCGGGGTCTCCGGATCCCGTCGCGCTCGTCGACCTGCCTTGTGACGTCTCGTCCGTCGGGGTCACGGCGACGGTGAGCTACACCAGCGCCGCCGCCGGCGCGCCGCCCCTCTACGCGCTCTTCCGCACGTCGGTGCGCGAGGTCGGCTTCACCGGCTTCGTCTCCCACTCCTACGACGTGAGCCCGCTCCTCTCCCCGAACACGCTGACCTCGATGACGCCGAAGGCCCCGATCGGACCCAACAGCGTGCAGCCCGCGTCGCTGACGCCGAACCGGGAGTACAGGGTCGAGACGGTGATGGCGGCGCTCTCCGTGTGCGCGGATCGCTTCGACTCGGCGTGCGGGTACAAGCAGCTCCAGCCCTCCGCGCTGGCGAACGAC
Source organism: Myxococcales bacterium (assembly GCA_016794325.1). Taxonomy (GTDB): domain Bacteria; phylum Myxococcota_A; class Polyangia; order Polyangiales; family Polyangiaceae; genus SXNL01. Next base: position 1,993 of record JAEUKG010000433.1, read on the forward strand.
ACCGTCGCGTTCAAGGTGCGACGCGTCTGCCCCTGACGCGCGAAAGATCGGGCGCGCGACCGCGTGGGCTGGTCTACGATGCCTCGTGTGCCGCGGCGTCTCGCCTCCGTAACTCGGGCGCTCGTGGGGGCGCTCGTCGTCGCGTCGGCGGGCGTCGCCAACGCCGCCCCCGAGCCTCCCGAAGGCCCGACCCCCGCGGCGCCGTCGAGCTCGGCCGGCGCCGACGCGCTGGCGGAGGCGCGGGCGCTCTTCGAGTCCGCCGTCCAGGCGCAAGAGGCGGGCCGCTTCCGGGAGGCCCTCGAGCGCTACGAGCGAGCGCGGAAGACCGTCACGACGCCGACCTTGCTCTTCAACATCGCGGCGTGTCACGAGCACCTCGGCGAGCTCTTGCGCGCCGAGGCGCTCTACGAGGCCGCGCTCGCCGAGGCCGAGGCGAAGAGCGCGGACGTGATCGCGCACGAGGCGAGGGCGAGGCTCGGGACGCTGCGCGACGAGATCCCGCGCGTGACGGTCCGCCTCGCGCGGGGGACCGTGGGCGCCGAGGCCACCCTCGACGCCGCGCCGGTCGACGCGACCCGGCTCGGGGATCTCCGGGTCGATCCGGGCAGCCACGCGCTCCACGTGCGGTCCGGCCGGCACGACAGGGCGTTCGGGCTCTCGTTCGAGATCGCTCGCCGCGGCGTCCGCGTCATCGACGTCGACCTGGGGCCCGAGCGGGTCGCGCCTGCGCCGCGAGTGGTCGTGCGGAAGAACTACGTCCCCGCCGCGGTCGCGGCGGGAGGGACCGTCGCGCTCGGCGTCGCGGCGCTCGTCACGGGCCTCGCCGGCCTCCAGGCCGAGGAGCGCTACGACGCGCTCAACGCGGCGCCGAAGGCGGAGACGCGCGCGGAGCGCGAGGAGCTCCGCAGCGAGGCGCGCTCCCTCTACACGGCGAACACCGTGCTCACGGGGGCAGCGGTCCTCGCGCTCGCCGCGACGACTTACTTCTTCCTGCGTCCGCCGACGCGCGTCGTCGAGCCGACGCGCGCGGGGCTCGCGCTGCACTTCTGACCCCGCGCCCCCGCGGCGCCCAGGCGCGTGACTCCCTCTCGCCCGTGCCCGCGCCCGTGCCCGTGCCGCTGCCCCTGCCCGGCGGACGCAACGAGGGCGCGGGCACGGGGAGAGCGAACACGGACACACCCGGGGCTCACGGCGCCGACTTCACCACGAACCCGTCGATGGTGTCCGGCGTCGCCGCGGTGAGGAGCGTCGCTCCGCGCCCCTCGAAGTCGGCGCCGGGTCCGGCGAACCAGCCTCCCCACCACACGTGACCGAGGGCGTCGGTGACCACGCCCCCCACGCCGCGGAGGCCGTCCGCGCTCGCCGCGATCGGGACGCCGCGGCTCCAGAGGTGCGCGCCCTCGGCGTCGTATCTCGCGAGGTATAGCCCAGGGCCGCCGAGCGCGCCTCCGCCGAGGTCGGCCTTCCCCGAGTGGGTGCCTGCGATCACGATCTGATCGAAGCCGTCGAGCTCCAACCCACCCAACGTCTCGGCGTCGGGGCCGCCGACGCGAAAGCGCGCCGTGGCGACGTGCGCGCCGGGGAGGACACGCGCGACGAAGACGTCGCTCGACCCGGCGGAGGTCACGGGGTCGAGGGCGAAGCCGGGCATCGTCAGCGCGCCCGTGAACGTCCCGGCGACGACCGGCCGCCCGCTCCTGTCGAGCCGCACGGCGTCGACGCTCGCGAGGCGGTTCCCGGTGAACCAGGTCACGCCGATCACGTCGCGGAGCTGCGCGAGGAAGCCGTTCGTCCCGGACGTCGTGTACAACGTCCGTCCGTTGATCGAGAGCGTGCCGGTCCAGCTCCCACCGACGAAGGGGGTGCCGTTCGCGCCGACGGCGAGCGCGCGGACCGTCGTCGTCGCACCCTGGAGATGGTCGATCGCGGTCGCGCGGAGCGTCGGATCGAACTGGATGACGAAGCCGTCGCGGCCGACGGCGCCCTGGGTCACGACGGGCAAGCCGTCGCCGAGGTCGAGCGAACCCCCGACGTGCCCGGCAGCAAAGATGTCTCCGCTCACGGGATCCACGGCGACGGCGGTGATCTCGTTGACCTTCGGGTCCCCGAACGCTCGCGCCGCGAGGCACTTGCCCGTCGCGGGGTCGAGCCGCGCGATCACGGCGTCGCCGAGCCCCGCGTGCACGAGCGGCGGACAGTCGGCGATCTGCGACGACGCGTTGAGCTTGCCTCCGACGACGAGGGTGCCCTTCGCGTACGAGATCGAGGTCCACGCTCCGTCCGGCAGCGACGAGGCCCAGAGCGCATGGCCGCCCCCGTCGAGGGCGACGACGAAGCCGTCCGCGAGGCTCCGATCGCCGGACTGCGGGAGCAGCGTCGTGGGCGGCGACGCAGGGGTGGCCGCCGGCAGCCGCGCGCCGAGGTCGACCTTGCCGAAGCTCTCCCCGGCGACGAAGACGCGCGCGCCGTCGGTCGCGGTGGCGAGCACCCGCTGCGACTGCCCGTCACCGAGCGCGACGGCCAGGCGGAGCGCGCCCGTGCACGACGGCTCGCCGTCGCAGTTCTCGTCGATCGCGCTCGTCGCGCAGCTCTCGGCGCGCGGCCCGACGGAGCCCTCGCACGCGAGGAAGCCCGCGCCCGCGTCGTCGCACGCCTGGGTCCCCTCCGCGCAGACG
>JAEUKG010000452.1 GCA_016794325.1 Myxococcales bacterium
TCGGTCCCGAGCACGCTCGGCGCCCGCACGAGGACGCTCTCGCCGCGGCCCTTCTCCGCGGCGAGAGCGACGTGCAGGTGACGGCAGCCCGAGCTGTGGGCGACGCGCCCGTCACTGCGCTCGCCCATGAGCGACCAAGGAACGAACTTCTGGTCCTTGGGGAACGTCACGACCAGCGCCACCGCGGCGGCGTCGCGCGCCATGTACACGCGCACGTCGCCGGGCGCGGCCTTCATCAGCTTGAGCGGAACCTCCCGCTTGCCGATCAGGCGCGCGCCGGTGGTCGCCGGGTCGACCCACATGTCCGTCACCTGGAGCGAGACCGACTCCCCCCGCTCGACGAGCTTCTCGCTGCGAATCGGGATCACGCCCATCTGGCGCGTGAGGGCCGCGTTCGCGTCGGAGGAGTCGCCCCACGCGAACACGCTCCCCGGCTCCTGCTGGTCGCCGCGGGTGAAGCACGTGTCGGCGAAGGCGTCGCCGCCGAAGCCGAAGCGGGAGGAGGGGCGCGGCTTGTCGCCGGGCTTGGCCTTGGGCGGCGGGGCAGTGACCACCACCATGCCTTCGATGCCCATCCCGTTGGGGACAGTCACGTTGACGCCCTCGACGCGCTCCCCTCCCCCCACGCGGTAGGGCGGGGTCTTGGGCGGCGCGGGCAGCGAGGCCTGCGGCAGCTCCGACCAGGAGCTCGGGGCCTCGCCGGCGGCGGCGCCGTGGCCGGCGGTGAGGGACGCGGAGGCGACGAGGAGGGCGGCGGTGAAGGTCTTCGGGCTCATGGTGCGTTCTCCTCTCACAGGGTCCGGAGGTAGGTCTCGAGCGCGTCGAGGTCGGCCTCGGAGAGGTGGCTCGTCTTGCCCATCGTGCCGTCGGTGCCCTTGAGGAGCTCGCGCAGCGACGCGTAGCGCCCGTCGTGGAAGAACGGGCCAGCGCCGCCGACCAGGTGGAGGCTGGGCGTGTTGAAGGCCTTGCCGACGTCGGCCTTGGCCTTGCTGCGCACGTCGTGGGTGGTGCCGTCGGTGGTCGCGCCGCCGGAGTGGCAGGTCGCGCACTGGGCCTCCCGCGAGGCGAAGATCTTGGCGCCGCGCGCCACCTTCGCGGGGTCGGCCTTCATGGGCTTGGGCGCCGGCATCTTGGTGACGTAGGTGAGGAGCGAGTCGAGCTCGACGCTCCGGAGCCCCGCGCCGCCGAGGCGGTCGAAGGTGTGGGTGACGTGAGTGTGCAGATCGGGATTGGTGCCGTTCCACGAGTAGGGCGCGCTCGCGCTCACCCGGCCGGCGAGCATGATCGAGCGGCGCGGCCCGTCGGGCGTCGCCCAGGTGATGCCGTCGTCGCGGCCGTCGGGGTGGCAGCTCGCGCAGGCGCGGCCGTCTTGGGCGATGCGCCCGTCGCCGGCGGCGTGGAAGAGGATGCGCCCGAGCGCGTACTCCGCGGGGAGCTTCTCCGCCGCCGGGAGGGCCGCGAGGGCGAGCTTCTGCGGGGGCTTGGGGGGCGACTTCTTGTCGTCGGTGGCGCCGACGTCGGTGAGCAGGATCGTCGACACGGTGCGATCGAACTGCGACCACACGACGGCGCGCCGGCCGACGGAGTCGACGGCGAGGCCGGTCGGGCCGGCGCCGGTGAGCCAGCGCCGGCGCTCGCTGCGCTCGGGCGTGATCGAGGCCGCGTCGTAGGCG
>JAEUKG010000453.1 GCA_016794325.1 Myxococcales bacterium
CTCTTGAACCTCGTCTTCTTGCCGGGGTTCACGACCCGCGACGAGGCGACGAGCCTGTCGGGGCGCGGCGTGGGCATGGACATCGTCAAGACCAACATCGCCAAGCTCGGCGGCGTCGTCGACATCCACAGCGAGGTCGGCATCGGCACCAAGATGACGATCACGCTGCCGATCACGCTCGCCATCATCAGCGTGCTCATGCTGCGCGTCGCCGGCCACACCTTCTGCATCCCGCTCTCGAGCGTCGAGGAGGCGATCGTGTTCGACGAGGCGCTCGTCCGGAACGTCGACGGCCGCGAGGTCATGACCCAGCGGGGGGCGACGCTGCCGATCTCGCGGCTCGACCGGCTCTTGCGCATCGAGCGCGACCCCGACGCGCCGGCGCACCGGTCGTACGTCGTCATCGCGGTCGTCGGCCAGAAGCGGGTCGGCTTCGTCGTCGACGCGCTCGTCGGCCAGCAGGACATCGTCATCAAGGCGCTCGGGCGGACGCTCCGCCGCGTCCGTGGGTTCGCGGGGGCGACCGAGCTCGGCGATCAGCGCGTCGGGCTCTTGCTCGACGCCGCGTCGCTGATCGACGAGGTCCTCGCCGTCGGCGAGCGCCACCCGCACGCGCTCCGCGCGGGGGTGGCGTGATGGGCTTCTTGGCGCGGGGGAGCCCGCACCGCACGGCCTTGCGCCGGGCCGACGAGCTCGGCAAGCTCTCGGAGTACCTCACCTTTTCGTTGGCCGGCGACGCGTACGGCGTCCACATCTCCTACATCCGGGAGATCCTGAAGCCGCTGCCGATCACCGAGGTCCCGCGCGCCGACCCCCACGTGCTCGGCATCATGAGCGTGCGCGGGCGGCTCGTCACCGTGATCGACATGCGGCGCGTCTTCCACCTGCCGCGCGCGCCGATCGATCGGCGCTCGAGGATCTTCCTCGTCGACTCCGCCGAGGACGAGAACGTCGGCTTCCTCGTCGACGAGGTGCTCCAGGTGTATCGGCTCGCCGAGGGCGAGATCGAGCCGCCGGACGCGCTCGGGGGCGAGCAGCCGATGCACATCGTCGGCGTCGGTCGCCCGCCCGGCGGGCCGATGCTCGTCCTCCTCGATCTCAAGCCCATCCTCGGAGCCGAGTGATGCCGCGCCAACGCCACGACCCCGCCAAGAACCTCGTCGGCTTCGAGGTCGGCGACGTCCGCTACGCGGTCTCGATCTTCTGCGTCCGCGAGATCTGCAACCCGCTGCCGGTGGTCGCGCTCCCTCGCGCGCCGATGTCCGTGCGCGGCGTCGCCGACTTCCGCGGCGAGGTCGTCGCCGTCATCGACCTGCGCGAGCGCTTCGGCCTCGGGCCCCTCGACCACGGGCGCGCGAAGTGGATCGTGTGCGACGTCGACGTCGAGAGCGCTGGGCTCTTGCCTCCCGAGCGGCGCGGGACGCCGAGGCCGGGGCGCTTCGTCGCCCTCGTCGTCGACCACGTGAACGAGGTCTTCGGGACCCAAGGCGCCGACCTCCGGGCGCCGCCCGAGCTCGGCGGCGGTGAAAACGAGCGGGGGATCCTCGGCGTCACCCAGAAGGCGGGGATGCTCGTCTTCGTGCTCGACACGCGCGCCTTCCGGTCCATCTCCGAGGAGGTCCTGCGCCACGCCGGGGGCCACGCCGTGAGCTATCCATGAGCGTCGCCGCCGAGCTCGAGGCGGCGCTCGGCGACGCCGAGCCCGAGGTGCGCCGGCTGGCGGTGCGGCGCTTGGTGGAGGCCGCCGCCGAGGGGCCCGCGCTCCTCGTCCGCGCGCTCGCCGACTCGGACTGGAGGGTGCGCAAAGAGGCCGCGCAGACCGCGGCGCGGCTGCCCGCGCGCGCCGACCTCGTCGCGCGGCTCTACGCCGCGCTCGCCGACCGCGAGCGCGTGGGGCTCCGCAACGCCGCCGTCGAGGCCCTCGCGAGCCTCGGCCCCGACGTCGTCGCGCCCGGGGTCCTCGCCCTCGACCGGCTCGACGCCGACGGGCGCAAGCTGGTGGTGGAGGTCCTCGCGGTGGTGCCCGATCCGCGGGGCGTGGTGGCCCTCGCGTCCGTCCTCCGCGACCCCGACCCGAACGTGCGGGCCGCCGCCGCCGAGGCGCTCGCGCAAGCGACCGAGAGCGAAGACGACATGGCGGTGGTGACGCCGTGCTTGCTCGACGCGCTCGCCGACCGAGACGCCGGCACGCGCCTGGCGGCGCTGCGCTCGCTCGCCGCGCTGGGGGTGGACGTCGAGCTCGAGCGGCTCGCGCCCCACGTCGCCGATCCCCTCACGCGCCGAGCGGCGCTGGCCGCGCTCGGGGCGTCGTCGTCGCCGGGCGCGCTGTCTCTCTTGGCACAGTCCATGGGCGACGCCCCCCTCGCGGACGCAGGGGCGGCGGCGATCGCGCTCGCCGCGGCGGTCGTGGGCGCGCTCGACGCGGGGGCGAAGGTCGACGGCTACGCGGCGGAGCTCGCGCGCCGGCCTCGGATCCACGAGCGCTTGCGGGGCTTCGCCGCGAGCGAGGACGCCGAGCTCCGGGGCGCGGCGCTGCTCCTCCTCGCGCTCGGGCGGAACCCGGACGACGTGCAGCTCATCGTCGACGCGTTGGGCGACGACGAGGTCGCCGAGCGCGCGGAGCTCGCCCTCCAGCTCTTCGGCGACGAGGTGGTCTCGCCGCTCGTCTCGGCGGCGATGAGCGCGCCCCCCGAGGTGCGGAGCACCAGCCTCTCCATGCTTCCGCACACCGACGTCGCCGCGGATCCCGAGGCGCTCTCGGGGCTGCGCGCGGCGGCGCGGGATCCGTCCTCCGACGTGGCGTGCGCGGCCCTCCGGAGCCTCGCGCACGTCGGGACCGA
>JAEUKG010000490.1 GCA_016794325.1 Myxococcales bacterium
GCCGTCGCGGCGGCGGGAGGCGCTGCGCTCGCGGTCGCGGGGGGCGCCGCCGTCGACTCGCTCGCGCTCGTCGCCGGCGCTCGCGGCGCGCGGTCGTCGTCGGCGCTCGCGGGGAGCGGCGCGATCGGCGGCGCCGCCGACGCCGCGCCGGTCGCGCGCGCGCGGCTCGCGAGGGTCACCGTCGCGCCCACGAGCCCCGCGACCGCGATCGCGGCGATCGCGGCGACGAGCCATCGGGACCCGCGCGAAGCGCCGGGGACGATCGGCTCGGGCGTCGCGCGCTCGTGGGTGGTCACGCCGAACGCGTCGACCTCGGGGGGCGCCGCCGCGGTCGGCGTCGCCGCGGGGGCGGCCTCGGCGATCGGCTCGGAGGCGTAGATCGCGGTCGCGCCCGGGCCGCGCGGCGGCGGCACGTCGCTCGCCCCCTCCGCGCGCCCCTCCCCGAGGACGCGCCCGATCCGCTTCTCGGACGCGGGGCCGAGCGGCGAAAACGGCGCGAGCGCCCGGGCGAGCTCGGCGAGCGTCGGGTAGCGCTGCGCCGGCTCCTTCGCGAGCGCGCGCAAGATGACGGCCTCGAGGGCGGGCGGGATGTCCGGGCGCTTGTCCCTCGGGGCCGGCGTCGGCATCGTCATGATCGCCATGCACAGCTCGGGGAGCGTGTCGCGCTCGAAGGCCACGTTGCCGGTGAGCAGCTCGTAGAGGACCATCCCGAGCGCCCAGATGTCGGAGCGCACGTCGGCGTCGCGCGAGGACCGGAGCTGCTCCGGCGCCATGTAGAACGGCGTGCCGATCACCGCGTTGGTCTTCGTCATGTTGAGGTCGCGCCCGACCAGCTTCGAGACGCCGAAGTCGAGCACCTTCACGCAGGGGGTCCCGTCCGCTCGGTGAGTGAGGAAGAGGTTAGCGGGCTTGAGGTCGCGGTGCACGATCCCGAGCGCGTGGGCCTCGGCGACCGCCTCGCACGCCTGCAGGACGTAGCTGACCGCGCTCGTCACCGACATCGGCTCTCCGTCGGCGAGGATCGCCGACAGGTCGCGCCCCTCGAGATACTCCATGACGATGTAGGGCGATCCGGTGTCGGCGGTGCCGACGTCGAGCACCCTCGCGACGTGCTCGCTCCGCAGCCGGACCGCGGCCTTCGCCTCGAGGAGGAAGCGCCCCACCGTGCCCTCGTTCTTCATCTCCTCGGGCAGGAGGAACTTGAGCGCGACGCGCTGCTCGAGCTGCTGGTGGATCGCGGCGACGACCACGCCCATCCCGCCGTGGGCGAGGACGCGCTCGACTTTGTACTTCCCCGCGAGGATGTCGCCTTCGCGAACCGGGGCGCTCATGGGCCGCTCGATGAGCAAGCGACGTGCCCTCGCGCGCGCCCCGCCCGCGAGGCCGGCGCCCGCGCGCAGGGCGCTGTTTTTCCAGAGTTTTTGGCCTCGGCGCCGGGAGTGCGCGCGTGTGGGCGGTGGGGCCCGCGGAGCGGGGCCGCCCAAACCGGGGTTGGGCGCGCCCAGGCAAATGTAGCTAAGGTAGGAGCGTCGATGGCCGAACCGACCGAGACCCGCCCTCGCCGTCGCCCCGGAGCCGACGGCGCCGAGGCCCCGGAAGCCAGCCCCGCGCTCGTCGTCGCGTGGTCCGCCGAGGAGCCCCAGCGGATCGGGGAGGCGGCGCTGCCGACCGCGGCCCGAACGGTGCTCGGGCGCGGCGACGCCTCGAGCGGGGAGCACCTCCTCTTCGGTCCGCTCCGCCCCGGTCCGCCGCTGCCGGCCTCGCCGCTGCAGAGCCCCGCGATCTCGCGCCGGCAGCTCGTCGTCACCGCGCGCGGAGACCACCTCGCGATCGAGCGCGTCGGCAAGCTCGAGCTCTCCGTCAACGGGCGCCGGGTGGACGCAGCGACGGTGCGCGTCGGCGACGTCGTCGCGCTCGAGGACGAGATCGTCCTGCTCTGCGCGGCGCGCTCGCCGGCGGCGCTGCGCGGAGGTCAGAGGCCGCCGTTCGGCTTCGGCGAGCCCGATCCGCTCGGCATCGTCGGCGAGAGCCCGGTCGCGTGGCGCACGCGCGACGCGATCGCCTTCGCCGCTCGGCGGCGCGGCCACGTGCTGGTCGTCGGGCCGTCGGGGGCGGGCAAGGAGCTCGCGGCGCGAGGGATCCACGCCCTGTCGCGGCGCGCGGGTCCGTTCGTCGCTCGCAACGCGGCCACCGTGCCGGCGGGCCTCGTCGACGCCGAGCTCTTCGGAAACGCCAAGAACTTCCCGAACCCGGGGATGCGCGAGCGCGCCGGCCTCTTCGGCGAGGCCGACGGGGGCACGCTCTTCCTCGACGAGATCGGCGAGCTCCCCGAGGGGCTCCAGGCCCACCTCCTGCGGGTCCTCGACGACGGCGAGTACCACCGGCTCGGCGAGGATCGCGCGCGCCGCACCGACGTGCGCGTCGTCGCCGCGACGAACCGGCCGCCGTCGGCGCTCAAGCACGACCTCCTCGCGCGCTTCGCCAACACCCTCGAGATGCCGGGCTTCGAGGACCGCGTCGACGACATCCCCGTCATCGCCCGCGCGAAGCTGCGCGCGCTCGCCGACGGCGACGCGGAGCTCCGGTCGCGCTTCTTCGAGGACGGCGAGGCGCGCATCGCGAGCGACCTCGTGTGCGCGCTCCTCTCGCACCGGTATTCGGCGAACGCGCGCGAGCTCGAGAACCTGCTCCTTCTCGCGATGTCGACCAGCCCAGGGGCGGTCATCGCGCGCACGCCCGCGGTCGAGGCGCGGCTCCGACCCGCGGCGCGCAGCGCCGAGCTCACCCGCGAGATGATCGAAGACGCGCTCGCGCGAGCGTCGGGCAACGCGTCGCGAGCGTGGCAGCTCCTCGGCCTCTCGAGCCGCGACGCGCTCAAGCGCGCGATGAAGAAGCACGGCATCCGCGCCCGCGGCCGCGACGGCGCCGCGGGCGACGACTGACGCGACGCCGTGGGTTCACTCTCGACAGTGAATGGGTCGACCTCCGCTGGGGCCCCGCGAATGGGGTCGGCGGGTCGACGAAATGGGCAGCACGCTGCCGAATCTCGGGAGGGGAGGATCGGCCTCGCGGAAATGGGCAGCAAGCTGCCTAATTTTCGCGGAGCCACCCTCGCGTGCGCCCCGTCCCACGGCCGAGCTCTCCCGTCGAACCGTCGAAATGACGAATGGAATCGCCACGAAGCGGGAGCGCTGCCGTCGCGGTCGGCGGCCGCCACGTCTACCTTCGCCCACACGTGGGGTCGCGTTCGTTGGAATGGCCAAGCCGCGGCGACCGTCGAATACTCTAGTGACATGCGACGCGCCCTCCTGATCCTCTCGCTCGCGGCGGTCGGCTGCTCGTCCGCCCAGGCGTCGAGGCCGCCGGTGCCGGTGTCCGCGGCGCCTCCGCCGAAGGACGACGGCAAGCCCGCCGAGGGAGGCCAGGGCGGCGATCAGCACGCGGCGGCGCTCGAGCAGCTCAAGTCGGCGAAGGTGGAGCCGCGGATCGACAAGCAAGACAGCGTCCGCGTGCCCCTGCCCGACGGCGGCCGATGGGCGCGGGTGCGCTTCTGGGGCGTGCCGAGCCTCGTGGGCTTCCGCTACGGCAAAGACCACCACGCGGTGGTCGGCGCCTTCGTCACCCACGTCCCCGACAACGGCGCGCCGCAGGCGTGCTCCAAGAGCTTCGAGTCGATCGCCCAGCCGATGGTCGAGGCCTTCGAGGTGACGATCAAGCACGACGCGCCGCAGGCGTTCCCCTGGAACCGGCAGATCGTCGACGTGGACGTGCTCTTCGCCAAGACGGCGACGGTGCTGGCGCGCGAGGAGTACGCGGCGTCCTACGCGACCTATCCCGTTTGGAAGAACGCGTGCCTCGTCGTCGGGGTCGCCATCCCCGCGCGCGGGGAGCCCGACCGCGCGCGCGACGTGCGCGACCGCTTCGTCAAGGACGTGTTCCCCAAGATCGAGGTCGTGGCGAAGGACGAGCCCGCCGAGCGGTTCTGACGCGCCCTCAGGACAGCCCGCGGGGCCATCGCAGCGGCGCCGCCTGGGCCGCGCCCGGGCGGGCCTTGCGCTTGGCGTGCGGGCGCGCGGCGGTCGGCGTCGTGGTCTCGCGCGCCGCCGTCCGGTAGACGGAGCCGCTCGCGGGCCCGAGCGAGGCCAGGACCGCCGCCGCGAAGGCAGGCCGCTCCGCCGCAGGCACCCGCGCGAGCCGGCGCGTCCCGTCGACGCAGAGGAGAGCCACGCCGCCGTCTTCGACCACGGCGTCGACGATCTCCGCGAAGGCCACACACCCGCCGTCGACGACGACGCCTTCGCCGTCGAGCTTGGCGCGCGCACCGAAGAGCCACTCGAGCATTGAGACAACGTGCGGCCGCCTCGCCAGAACGCAAGCGCCGGAGGAAGGCCGAGCCTCCGCGTCGCGTAGGACACGCGCATGGTGGTGCGTCGCTTGCTCGGAGCGGTGGTCGACGGGGTGGGGCTCACCGCGGGAGCCGCCCTCTTCCGCGAGCTCGACCGCGATCCGGAGCCCGAGGGTCCGCCCGAGGACCCGCGCGCGCGCGATGCGCGCCTCGTCCGCGAGGCCAAGGCCGCGAAGGCGGCGGCGGAGAAGGCCGCCGAGGAGGCCGCGCGGGCGCGGAAGAAGCGCGACCGTGAGATCGAGGGCGAGCTCTCCGCGCTCAAGAAGAAGCTGGCGCGCGAGCGCCGCTGACGGGCGCGCGCCGAGGGATCAGGGGTTCACGCGGACGACGAACGCGCCCGCGCCGCGCCCGACGGTGACGTACACGCGACCGGCGCCGTCGACGCCGAACCCGTGGACCGAGATCGCCTGGACGCGCGGCGCCGCCGGCCACGTTCCGCCGTGCCGCGAGAGCTCGACCTCGCCCCCCGGGACGAGGGCGGCGGTGACGATCGAACGATCGCAGGTCTGCGCGAGGTAGCCGGGGATGAACCCGGTGAACGACTTCTCCAGCTTGATCTCGGCGCCCTTGCGGATGGAGTAGAGGCCCTGGGTCGCCCCGTCGACGGGCGCCACGAACCAGAGGTCGTCGCCGTCGAGCACGAGCGCCGAGTCGACCGCGCCGAAGCCCGCGGTGCCGCTGACCGCGACCCGCGAGCGACCGCCGGCGGCGAACGCGGTCTGCTCGACGAGCGTCGTGCCGCCGATCGTGTAGCGCCGGGCGACGACGCCGGCCGGGCTCGGCTGGTGGAGGACGACGTAGAGATCGGCGCCGCGGACCGCGGCTCCGAGGGGGATCTCCGCGCCGGTGGTCACCGCGGCGCGGCCCGTGAGCTTGAGGAACCCGGTGTCGCCGCCGACGTTCGCCTCGAGCCCGCCCCACACGGCGCCGCTCGGGCCCGGCACGACGAACGCCGGCGACACGCTCTTGGCCGCGACGGCGTGCTCGTCGAGCAGCGTCGCGGCGCCCGTCGCGAGGTCGACGCCGTAGACGCGCCCCCGCAGGAGCCCGGTCGGCCGCGTCGTCGTCACGTACATCGTGCCGCCCGAGAGGCTGACCGCGCGGGGCACGTCACCTTCGGCGGTCCCGAAGCAGCCTTGGAGGCCCGCCGAGCCCCCGACGTCGAGGGTGTGCAGCGAGAGGCCCTTCGTGCCGCCGTCGACCGGGCAGTCGGTGCGCACCACCGAGTGCACGACGCCCGCGGGGGTGACGAGCGATCGCAGGAGGGAGTAGGGCACGGGCCGCGCGCCGTAGGCTGGATCGAGCGCCCCCACGCCGACCTTGCACGTCGACCCGTCCCCGCCCGCGTCCGGGGCCGCGCTGTCCCCGTCGCTCGGGCGAGCGTCGTCGCCGCCGGCTTCGGCGCCGGCGTCGGCCGGCGACGCGCCGTCGACGACGGCGGGCGGATCGTCGTCCACCAGCCCCTCGAATGCGCCGCAGGCGGCCACCGAAGACGCTCCCAGAAGTGCCGAAAGGAATAGGCCCGCTCCCCACCGCGCGCGCATGTGAGGGCGAGCATAGTTCGAATTCATGTATATGCATGAATTAAATGGATGTATATGCATGTATTTCGCGGGCGGGCGGTTTTGCGCTGGAGTTGCGCGTCGTTTCGTGACGGCGCGCGATGCCCTGCCGCCGAGCGAGCGCGCGGCGATCGGGTCACCCTGGTCTTACGGTGCAGGCCCCCCGGGGGCGTTCCCCGCCGGACCTTAGATGCGCGGCGCCGACGGGACGTTTTGGAGGAGAGGCGCGGCCGTCGTGCGCGGAGCTGCGTGGAGGTGGGCACCTCGGTGAGGTACGCTCGACGGGCGTGGACGCGCTCCACCTCATCGGCCTCGGCGTGATGCGGCTGTCGACCGACGCCGACCGCGACGACGCGCGCGCCGCCGAGACGCTCCGCGCGGCGGTCGCCGGCGGCGTCGCGATCTTCGACACCGCGCGGGCGTACGGGCGCGGTGCCGGCGACGTCGGACACAGCGAGCGGCTCGTGGGCGCGCTCGCGCCCGAGGAGAGCGTGGTCGTCACCAAGTGCGGCATGCGCCGCGAAGGCGCGGCGTGGATCCCGGACGGGCGGGCGCGGGCGATCCTCGCGGAGGCCGAGGCGAGCGCGGAGGCCCTCGGGCGGCCGCCGGACGTGCTGCTCTTGCACGCGCCCGACCCCGCGGTGGACCTCGCGACGTCGGCGCGGGCGCTCGCGAAGGCGCGCGAGCGCGGGCTCGCGCGCTCGGTCGGCCTGTCGAACGTGACGCGCAAGCACCTCGAGATCGCGGCTGCGCACGCGCCCATCGAGGCCGTCGAGAACGCGCTCGGCGCGTTCGACGACGCGTCCGTGCGCGGCGGCGTCGTCGACTGGTGCCGCGAGCGAGGCGCGCGCTTCTACGCGCACTCGCCCTTCGGCGGGCCCGCGCGCGCCGCCCGCCTCGCGCGCGACCGGGCGCTCGTCGCCGTCGCGCGGCGGCTCGGCGCGAGCCCCCACGAGGTCGTGCTCGCGTACCTCGCCACCCTCGGCGTCGTCCCGCTGCCGGGCGCGCGGCGGCCGGAGACGGCGGCGAGCGTGGCTCGCGCGCGGTCGCTCGCGCTCGACGACGACGCGCTCGCGAGCCTCGACGCGCGGTTCCCGCGGCTCGCGCCGCTCCGGGGCGCGGCGCCGCGCCCCCCGAAGACGTCGCGCGAGGTGGTCCTCGTGATGGGCGTCCCCGGCGCGGGCAAGTCGCGGGTCGCGGCCGAGCTCACCGCGCGCGGCTACGTCCGCCTGAACCGCGACGAGCTCGGGGGGACGCTCCGGGGGATCGACCGGCGGCTCGACGAGGGGCTGGCGGCCGGGGGCGAGCGCTTCGTCCTCGACAACACGTACGTCACGCGCGCGTCGCGAAGCGACGTGGTGCGCATCGCCGACCGGCACGGCGCGCACGCGCGCTGCGTCTTCGTCGACACGCCGGCCGCGGAGGCCGAGGTCAACGTCGTGACGAGGATGCTCGACGTCGCGGGCGCGCTCCTCGGCGACGCCGAGCTCGCCCGCGCCGCGAAGGCGACGGCCGCGAACTTGATCGCGCCGACCACGCTCGCGGGGATGCTCCGCGAGCTCGAGGCCCCCGAGCCGAGCGAGGGGTTCTCGTCGATCGAGCGGCGGCCGTTCGTGCGCGACCCGCCGATCGGCGGCGTGGCCGCGGCCGCGGTGTCGCTCCGCCGGCTGGGCGAAGAGGCGGTGACGCGCGCCCTCGCCGAAGATCCGCGCCGCGGCCCGGTGCTCGTGTTCGGATGGGCTCCGTCGCCGCCGGCGGACCTCGACGCCCGGATCGCCGCGCTCGCCGCGCTCACCGGGCGCGACGTGGACCTCTCGCTCTGCGCCCACGCCGCCGGGCCCCCGCGGTGCTGGTGCCGCCCTCCGCTGCCCGGGGCGTGGGTCGCCTTCGCGCGCGCGCGCGGCGCCGACGCGCGGCAGAGCGTGCTCTTCGCGAGCTCCGCCGCCGATCGCGCCCTCGCCGCGAAGATCGGGCTCCGCGTGGAGTGAGCCCGCGCGCGCGGCGCTACCGATCGCGGCGAGCCGGCGGCACCTGGACGAGCTCGACCCGGCCTTGGACGACGTCGACGACGGTGGGCGCGCGCTCGGCCTCCCACGTCGTGCAGTTCACGAACGTCGTCTCGTCGCGCGGCCAAGCTCCGCCGTCCTCGTGGATGTGACCGAACAGGTGGAGGCGCGGTCGGGCGTCGCGCACGCGTCGCGCGAGGTCCTCGCAGCCCGCGCGCGCGTCGCCCATCCCCGAGCGGTCGCCGAAGCCGGCCGGCGGGCCGTGGGTGACGAGGACGTCGACGCCCACGGGCACGAGCGCCCACTTCTGCGCGAGCGGCGCGCCGCGCGGGAGGTTGAACCACCAGCCGTGGAACTCCGGCTGCCAGGGGCTCCCCCAGAACGAGACGCCGCCCAGGGTCACCCCCGAGTCCTCGAGGTACACGAGGCCCTCGAGGAGATCCTTCACCGCGGCCGCGTCGTCGACGAACGCGCCGTCGTGGTTTCCGGCGACGACCACTTTGTGGCGGTGGGGGAGGGCGCGCACCCACGCGAGCGCCTCGGCGAGCTCGGCGAGCGATCCGCCGCGGCACATGTCCCCGGCGTGCACGAAGACGTCGCCGTCGGGCACGTCGATCTCGTGGTGGTAGAGGTGGGTGTCGGCGACGGCGACGATGCGCATCCCGCGTCAGACTACCGCAGGCGCGCCGTCCTTCGGTACGCTCGCGCTCATGCCGCTCTCGCACCACCCGTCGGCCGAGGTCCTCGCAGGCTGGCCCTCCTTCACGCCCGAGTCGCCGCTGCGCGTCCTCGTGAGCGGCTGCCTCGCCGGCGTCCCGTGCGGCGTCGACGGCACCGCGTACGGGGACTACCCGCTCGCGCGCTACCTGCTCGGCCTCCCGAACGTCCTCGCGTGCCCGTTTTGCCCCGAGGAGCGGGCCTACGGCACCCCGCGCGACACCCCCAACGTCTACGACGGCGACGGCTTCGACGTGCTCGACGGCCGGGCGAAGGTCCGCATGGACACCGACGCCGAGCCCGACGTCACCGAGGCGCTGGTCGCGCAGGCCCACGCGATGGCGCGCTTCGCGCTCGAGCAGCGCGTCCACCTCGCGCTCCTCATGGACGTGAGCGGAGCCTGCGGCTCGACGGTGCACTACGTCGGGCG
>JAEUKG010000507.1 GCA_016794325.1 Myxococcales bacterium
GTGATCGAGCTCGCGAGGTCTCGGGGGCTCGTGGGCGTGGTCGGGCTCTCGGGCGCGGGCAAGAGCAGCCTCACCCGGGCCGGCGTCCTGCCGGCGATCGAAGACGGCGCCCTCGGCGGGTGGCCGGCGAAGTACCGCAGCGTCGTCGTCACGCCGGGCAAGGATCTGATGGCCGCGCTCGACGCCGAGCTGTCGAAGGTGCTCGACTCGCCGCTCGCCAAGCACCCCGAGGCGATCGTCGAGCAGCTCACCGCCGACGTGGACGCCAAGTCCGAGGGCCTGGTGGTGCTCGTCGATCAGCTCGAGGAGATCGTCCTCAAGCACGATCCGGCCCGTGACGCGGAGCGCCTGCGCGCGCTCGAGCTCCTCTCTCGCATCGCCGACGCGCCGGCGGGCTTGCGCGCGATCGTCGTCGTCCGGCGCGACTTGCTCGACGGCGTCCTCGCCATCGACGCCCCCTTTTCGCGCGCGCTGTCGCGCGCGACGCAGCACCTCGGTCCGCTCACCTCCGCGGCGTGGGAGGAGGTCGTCGACCAGTCGCTCGACGCGTACGGATACTCCTTCGAGGACGAGGCGCTCCGGCGGGAGGTGCTGCGCGATCTCTCCGAGCGCGAGGCCGCGATGACGCTCGTGCAGTTCGGCCTGAGCCGTTTGTGGTCGGCCCGGGAGCCGAAGAAGAAGAAGATCCCGCGGTCGGCCTTCACCGACAAGGGCGGCCCCAAGGGCGCGCTCGAGCGGCACGCCGGCGAGGCGATCGCCAACCTCAAGATCCCACGCGAGAAGCTCAGGGACGTCGTCCTCGCCATGACGACGCCCGAGGGGACCCGGGCCCACGTGGAGCTCGACGTGATCGCGAAGCGCTTCGGCGACGAGGCGAAGGAGGCGGTCTTCGCCCTCGCGAAGGCGAGGCTCGTCGCCTCCGAGAAGGCGGGCTTCACGTTCGTGCACGACTCGATCCTCCGCGAGTGGGGCCTCGCGCGCGGGTGGATCGAGGAGGCGCGCGACGACCGGCTGCTCGTCGCGCACGTCGACCGCGACGCTGGGCGGTGGATGGAGTCGAAGGACCCGGCGGAGCTCTGGCGCAAGGGTCGCCTCGCCGCGGCCCTCGATCTGTGGAAGCGGGGCACGATCCCCCTCGGCGACGACGCGCGCCGCTTCCTCGCCGAGGCCAAAGGGGCGGAGAACCGCGCGCAGCTCGCCCGGTGGGGCGTCGGCCTCCTGATCGTCGCGATGATCGTGGGCGGCGCCCTCTTCTACGCCAAGATCTCGAGCGACGCGGCGACCCAGGCGCGCAAGGACGCGGACGCGCTCGCGGCGGCGCTCGCCGACGTGAAGACGCTGAAGCGTCAGGCCGAGGAGAGCGCGATGGAGGCGGCGGCGAGCGCGAAGCTCCTCCAGGAGCTGCAGGCGAAGATGGCCGACGAGCGGAAGGCCTACGGGGCCAACGTCCAGGCGGCGTTGAAGAAGGTGGAGACCGCGACCAGCCTCGACGGCGCGCAGAAGGCGACCCAAGAGCTCAAGGCGCAGTCTGGGCCCACCAACAACCAGGTCGTACCGATCGCGGCCGATCTGCTCGGCGGCCCGAGCTCACCCAAGCTCGACACGTCGGGGCCGAGCCCGTCGGCCGGCGGTGGCACCTTCGATCAGGGCGCGATCGAGCGCGTGGTCGCGTCGCGCAAGGCGGGCGTCAAGCGCACGTGCCTCGACCGCAGCTCCGGTGGCGCGGCCAGTACGAAGGTGACGGCGACGGTCACCATCGCGCCGAACGGCTCGGTGCAGAACGTGAGCACCGCCGGCGACGACCCCGTGATCGCGAAGTGCATCGAGCAGCAGCTCCGAGGCTGGTCGTTCCCCGCTCCGGGGGAGACCAAGCAGGTGCAGATCCCGTTCGTGTTCGTGCGCCAGTAGCGAGAGGCCGCGCGCGGCCCCTTCACGCGAGGTCGCGTCGGCGGGGCGGCGCCGAGCCGCGGGCGGGGCCGGCGAGCGCCGAGGCGGCGCGGGCGACCTCCGCGCGGCGGCGCGTTCGTCGTCGGGCCCCGGCCGCCTCGACCGGGGCGGGGGCCTTCACTGGGCGTGGATCTGGATCCCGCTCGCCGCGGCGCGCGCCATCGCGAGCGCCTCGTCCCAGTCCGGGTGGCGGACCGCGACGTGTCCGTCCGCGCGCTGGGTCTGCTTCCAGTCACGCCGCGGCGTGCCGGGCCGCGAGAGCCGCTCCTCCACGACCCACGATCCGCAGGCGCGGAGCCACTCGTGGAGGCCCTCGATGCGGGTGATGTTGCCCCAGCCGCGGGCGCGCTTGAAGACGAGGGCCACGTTGTACTTC
>JAEUKG010000527.1 GCA_016794325.1 Myxococcales bacterium
GCGAGCTCGGCCTTGGCCACCTCCTGGGTGCGCCCGGTGGTGAGGGCAGCGAACGAGACCGCCGTGTAGCTCGCGATCGACCGCATCTCGAACGGGATACGAGTCGGCGTCCGCGCGTGCACCCGCGGCGAGCTCGGGCACGGCTCGCCCGGGCCCTGGCACCAGTCGGAGGCGCGCACGCTCTCGCCGAGGATCACGAGGACGCTCGGCGGCTCGCGGGTGGTGGGGGTGAGCGGCGGCACCGACACCGCCCCCGCCGCGGCCCGCTCCGGGGGGCGGCGGCGGGCGAGGCGCACGAGGTCGAAGACCCGCGTCTCGGCGGTCGAGCGCGCCACCGGCGCGAAGACGAACGAGATCGCGACCGCGATCGTCCCCAGCGCCACCCGCCCCGGGCTCGCGAAGAGCTCGCGCGCCCGCCGGGTGGCCGGGGCGGCGGCGGCGAGGAGGAGCCACTGGACGGCCAGCACCACCACGAACGTCGCCGCGAGGGTGGGCGCGGCGCGCTTGAGCACCGGCATCACGTCACCCCAGGCGGCGAGCGCGCTCTCGCCGACCTGGGCGTCGAGCGGGACGTGGTAGGCGCGGAGGAGGGCGAGCCCGGTGGTGAGGACGAGTGTATAATACAAGGAAGCGGCGGCCCGCGCCGCGGGGCGCGTGGCCACCGCCGCCACCAGCACCGCGACCGCGGCCCCGCGGGCGAGGCCGAGCACGGTCGCCGGATCGCGCAGCGCGACCTGGGGCCCGAGGGCCACGAGGAGGAGCGCGGGCGCCTGGAGGGCGAACGTCGCGAGCGCGACCTTCCCCACGCGCTGCCGCGCTTGCTCTCCCGCGCCTTCGGCCCTATCGACTCTCACTCGGCCCCCCATGAGAACGCTCGTCTGGTTCCGAGGCAAGGACCTGCGCCTCTCCGACCACCGCCCGCTCGCGAGCGCGCTCGAGGGCGGGGAGGTCGTGCTCCTCTTCGTGCTCGATCCGTTCTTCTTCGCCCCCGCGCGCGCCCGGGAGATGCCGTCGCGCGCGCGCTTCCTCTTGGGCTCGCTCGCGGCGCTCCGCGACGACGTGGCCGCGCGCGGCGGCAAGCTCTTCGTCGTCCCCGGCAAGAGCGTCGAGGTCGTGCCCCGCCTCGCGGCGGCCCTCCGGGTGGACCGCGTCGTCGCCCAGCGGTGGACCGAGCCGTTCGGCCGCGAGCGCGATCGACGGGTCGCGGAGGCGATGGCGGCGCCGCTCGAGCTCATGGGCGGCGAGCTCGCCCTCGACGCGACCTACGACCTCGTGAGCGGCAGCGGCGGCCCCTACCGCGTGTACACGCCGTTCTCGCGCGCGTGGGGCAAGCTCTGGAGCCCGCCGCGCCCGATCCCCGCGCCCAAGCGGCTCCCGCCGCCTCCCGCCGACGTCGCCGCCGCCGGCGTCGTCGAAGCGCCCGTACCGACCCCGGAGGAGCTCGGAATCGTGCAAGATGCACGCATCCTCCCGGCCGGCGAAGAGTCCGCGCGGCGCCGCGTCCGCGCCTTCTTCGACGGCCCCGGGGCCCGCTACCACGAGCTCCGCGATCGAATGGGGGAGGCGGGCACGAGCCGCCTGTCCCAAGACCTCAAGTTCGGGCTCGTTTCGCCGCGCGCGCTCGTGGAGTCGGCGGCCCGGCGCCTCGAGGGCGAGGCGGGCGAGCGCTTCCGGGCCGAGCTCGTGTGGCGCGAGTTCGCCCACCACCTGCTGTACACCGAGCCCACCCTCCTCGAGCGGCCGTTCCGGCGCGAGTTCGAGGGCTTCCCCTGGGGCAACGACGCGGCGCGGTGGGACGCGTGGGTGCACGGCCGCACCGGTTACCCCGTCGTCGACGCCTCGGCGCGGCAGCTCCTCGGCGAGGGCTTCGTCCACAACCGCGCCCGCATGATCTCGGCGAGCTTCCTCACCAAACACCTGCTCGTCGACTTCCGGCGCGGCGAGGCGCACTACATGAAGCACCTCACCGACGGCGACTGGGCCCAGAACGACGCCGGCTGGCAGTGGTCGACCGGCTGCGGGTGCGACGCCCAGCCGTATTTCCGCGTCTTCAACCCGGTGTCGCAGGGCGAGCGCTTCGATCCCGACGGGGCGTACGTGCGGCGGTGGGTCCCCGAGCTCGCCGCGGTGCCTGCAAAATACATCCACAAGCCGTGGGAGGCGCCGGCCGCGGTGCTCGCCCAGGCCGGCGTCACCCTCGGCAAGACCTACCCGCGCCCGGTGGTCGACCTCGACGAGGGCCGCAAGCGCTTCCTCGCGCTCGCCGGCGAGCACATCGGCGCGGCGAAGGCCGCCCGCGCCTGATACGCTGGGGGGTGATGGCCGAATCACTGTCCGTCCGCCTGCGCCGCCGCCTCGGCGGCAAGGTCGCCGAGGGCTTCTTCACCGGCGCGTCCCACCTCGGCAAGCTCCACCCCCGCGCGCGGCCCGAGAAGCACGGCGTGCGCGTGGTCCGCGACGTGCGCTACGCGCCCAACACCGCCACCCGCGACCACCTGCTCGACGTGTACGTGCCCGAGCAGGCGACGGGCAAGCTCCCCGTCGTGGTCTACGTGCACGGCGGGGGCTTCCGCATCCTGTCGAAAGACACCCACTGGATGATGGGCCTCGCGTTCGCGCGGCGCGGCTACCTCGTCTTCAACGTGAGCTACCGCCTCGCGCCCCAGAACCCGTTCCCGGCCGCGGTCGAGGACGTGTGCGACGCGTGGGCGTGGGTCGTGCAGAACGCCGAGCGCTGGGGCGGCGATCCGCGCCGCATCGCCGTCGCCGGCGAGTCCGCGGGCGCGAACCTCGCGACCAGCCTCACCCTCGCCGCGTGTTACGAGCGGCCCGAGCCGTTCGCGAAGAAGGTGTTCGACACCGGCGTCGTGCCGATGGCGGCGCTCCCGGCCTGCGGCCTGTTCCAGGTGACGGGCCTCGAGCGCTTCCGCCCGCACGTGAGCGAGTTCGTCGCCGATCGCATCTTCGAGGTGGGCTCCGCCTACATCGCGCCGTCGTCGCGCGCGATCTCCCTCGACCTCGCCGACGTGCTCCCGTTCCTCGAGCGCGGCGAGACGCCGGCGCGTCCGCTCCCGCCGTTCTTCCTCCCCGTCGGGGGCAAGGATCCGCTCGTCTCCGACACCCAGCGTCTGGCGGCGGCGCTGCGCGCGCTCGGCGCGCCCGTGCGCGACGAGTACTACGAAGGGGAGCACCACGCCTTCCACGCGTTCGTCTTCCTGAAGAACGCGCGCCGGTGCTGGGCCCACACCTACGAGTTCTTGGAGGAGCACCTCCCCGTCGAGCCCGCGCGCGCCGCGGGCTGAGCCGCGCTCACGAGGCGCGGGCCTCGCGCCGCGCGCGCCTCTGGCCGGCGCGCACCTCCCGCTCGAGCGCGGCGAGGTAGTCGTCGAAGTCGACCTGCATCGTGTGGCGCTTCGAGCGCACGTAGCGCGCGAACATCGCGTCGCGCTCGGCCTTCATCCGACGCGCGATCTCGGCCTTCGAGGGCAAGGCGTATTCGCCGCGGAGGTATTTCGCCGCCCACCGGCCCTGGGCCTCGGCGATCGGCATGATCGCGCCGAGGGGCTGCAGGAGGCCGACGAACATCAGGCGCGAGTAGACCGGGTGGAAGAAGCGCATGAAGAGCGGAAGGTCGTTGTCCTTCGCCGAGACGAAGGCCGGATCGAAGAACGGGAACGTGACCTTGTAGCCGGTGCAGTAGATCACGACGTCGACGCGCTCCTCGCTGCCGTCGACGAACCGGACGCGGTCGCCCGCGAGGCGCTCGATGTTGGGCTTGGGCGTGATCGCGCCGTGGGTCAGCCGATCGAGGATGCGGCCCGAGATGGTCGGGTGCGCCTGCCCGAGCTCGTGGTCGGGGCGGGGGAGCCCGTAGCGCGTCATGTCGCCGACCGCGAGGCGGTAGAGCCCGCGCCCGAGCGCGCGCCGGACGAAGAACGGCACCCGCGCGCTCGTCACGATCCGATCGAGCGGCCGGCCGAACAGGTACTTCGGGATGACGTGCGCGCCCCGGCGCGCGGCGAGGAACGTGCGCTCGGCGACGTCGCTCGACTCGCACGCGATGTCCATCGCGCTGTTGCCCATCCCCAGCACGAGGACGCGCTTGCCGCGCAGGGGATCGGGCGAGTGGTAGTCGTGGCTGTGCATCACGACGCCGTCGAGCTCCCCGGGGAACGGCGGATCGGGCCACGCCGGGTCCCAGTGGTGGCCGTTGGCCACGAGGAGCGCGTCGTACCGCGCGTCGTGGCCGCGGTCGGTCCGCACCCGGAACCTCCCGTCGGCCGCGAGCTCGGCGTGCGTCACCCCGGTCTCGAACGTGATCGCGCTCCGGATGCCGAAGTGGTCGACGTAGCGCTCGAAGTACTCCGCGATCTGCGAGTGGTGCGGGAAGTCGGGGTAGCTCCGCGGCATCGGGAAATCGGAGTACTGCATCCGATCGCGCGACGTGTTGATGTGCAGGCCCCGGTAGGCGCTGGACATCCCGTTCTTGTTGCCGAAGACCCAGTTGCCGCCGACGCGATCGCTCTTCTCGAAGCAGTCGAAGGGCACGCCGGCGTCGCGGAGCGCCTTGACCACCGTGATCCCGGACGAGCCTGCCCCGATGACGCACGCGCGCAGCATGACGCCGAGCATACGGCGCCCGCCGCGCGCGTGGTACTGGGGCCAGCTCCCGGCGTCAGCCCGCCTTCGGCTCGAAGAGGCCGATCACCGCGCCGACGTTGTCGGCGGCGACGGCGATGGTGCCGATCGTCGGGACCGCGATCTCGGGGACGAGGATCTTGCCCTTGTTCTGCTCCACCCGCTTGCGGGCGGCGGCGAGGCCGTCGACGACCACGTACGCGAGCCAGTGGATCGGGGCGCCGGGGGGAGCCTGCATCACCGAGGCGACCTCGGTCGCGCCCGCGGACCAGACCTCCATGTCTCCGCCGCCGGGGAA
>JAEUKG010000545.1 GCA_016794325.1 Myxococcales bacterium
AACGTCGGGCCGCTGAGCCGCGTCGCGCTCCGCTACCGCGTCGTCGCCGAGCCCGAGCTCGGCGCCGGTCAGCCGGTCGTGTACGGGGACGTCCTCACGGTGGAGCTCGCTCGCGTCGTCGGATCGGTGTCCTCGGAGTCCGTCATCGGCGGGCAGATCAAGCTCCAGAAGCTCGCCCAGCCGATCGACGGGATGACCTGGGCGACGGAGTGGACGACCCTCGAGGTCTCGGCCCCCGCGGGCTCGGACGCCGTCGGCGTCGCCGTCGCGGCGGGCGGGCCGGTCGCTCTCCGCGGCGGTTGCGGCGGGCCGCCGCCGCCGCCGGTCAAGATGGAGATCCTCGTCGAGCGCGTCGCCGGGCGGTGACGCTCACTCGCCGGTGATGCGGCCGAGCACCGCGCGCGCCGCCCTGCTGAGCCCGCGGGGGTCGGCGGCGGCCTCCACCGTGCGCAGCGCGAGCGCCCGCTCGTACGCCTTCTGCCGCCCCGGCGCCGCGAGGTCGTGCCACGCGGGGTGGTAGCGGAGCTCGTCCCGGCCGCGCGGCCGATACGCGCCCGCCACCTCTTCGATCAGCCGATCCTCTTCTTCGGGGGTCATGCGCCGAGCTCCGTGAGGGTCCCGTGTCCGCGACGCTGCAGGCACTCGGCGAGGAGTCGCCGGGCGCGGGTGAAGTTCTGGAGGAACGTGTTCTTGCGCTGGCCGAGGCGCTCGGCGATCGCGCCGTCGTCCTCGTTGCCCGCCGACTCGAGGCGGGCGTCGAGCGCCTCGCGCGGCTTGTCGGGGAGCGCCTCGCGGCACGCGAGGATCGCGGCCCGGAGGATGGGATCCGGCATCGTCGGCTCGGCGTCGACGCCTTGGGCCTCGAGCACCTCGCTCTCGGTGAGCTCGGCGCGCATGCGCCGCGCCTCCGAGAGCGCGAGGTTTCGAGCGACCCGGAGGCCGAGGCGCAGGGTCCCGTTGTCGCGGCCGTCCGCCTCGAAGCGCGGAGCGATCTGCCACATCCGGAGGAGCGCCTCCTGCACCACGGCCTCCACGTCGACGTGGATCGCGAACCCGCGCAAGCTCCGCCGGATCGTCGGCTCGGCGAGGGACATCCACCGGGCGTAGGCGCCCGTGTCTCCCAGCACCACCGCCGGCCAGAGCTCGTCCAGGTTCACGATCGTTTCGGCCATCGCGTCAGCGCCCCAAGAACCAGTAGAGGAGGAACGCGACGAGCGCGAGGAGCAGCGCCGCGAGCGCGCCGATCAGGACGTAGAGCCAGGCCGGCCTCGGCGAGGCCACCGGCTCGGCGACGGGGGCCCGGCCCTCGGCGACGGGGGCGGGCTCGGGCGTCGGCTCGACCTCGCTCCGCAACACCATCCCTGGAGAGATAGTATGGGGAGGCGTCGGCGTCGGCGCCTGCGTCGGCGTCGGCGCCTGCGCGCGCGCGGGGGCGGGGGCGTCGAGCTGCGGCTTCGCCGCGGGGGCCTGGGGCGGGGCGGACTCGGGCGAGCGCGCGACGCGGAGCGCCTCGACCTCGTCGGGCGGCGACGGGAGATCGGCGGTCACCTCGTCCCACTCCGAGCCGACCTCCGCCTTCTTCGCCTTCTCTTGGGGCGGGGTCGCGCGCACCGGCGACGGGGCCTTGGGCATGGGGATGGACCGCGCGGCGGGCGGGGGAGCCCCCATCGGCGCCGGGGGCGGCGGCAGCGGGGCGCCCGCGGCCGGGCGCGGGGCCATCGCCGGCGGCGCGATGTGGCGAGCGAGCGTCGCGACGTCCTCCTCCTCGCTCTCGCGGTCGTAGCTCGCCACCGCCAGCTTCGAGACCACCGGCGACGCGAGCGCGACCGGAGGCGGGCCCGAGCGCAGGCCGAAGCTCTCGGCCAGGGTGCCGAGCGGCAGCTCCTGGGCGAGGGTCTCCTCGCGCGAGCCGGCGTCCGGGTCGATCGACCGCACGTGGTCGACCGCGACCCACGACGTGAGGCGCGTCGAGATCTGGAAGACGATGCCAGTGCGCTCGATCTCGTGGTCGATGCGCGCCTGATCGCGGCCGATCGTCCAGCGGGTCTCGAGGTCCTCCACGTGCTCGCGACCGTAGAGCGCGACGATGCTCGCGTCGCCCTCGCCGCACGCGAGCGGCGGCACCGCGACGCGCTCCTCCCACGCGCCGTCGGGGCCCTGGGCCTTGATCACCAGCGTGCCGCCGCTCGGCGAGAGGCGCACCGCGCAGAGGAGCGGGCTCTGGGCGAACACGTCGGGGACGAGGTCCGGGGCGTGGTCGATCAGCGCGTCGCCGGAGAGGGTCACGTCGGTGAGGATCGGCGCGTTCGTGCGGAGGAGCAGGCGGGCCGCGGCGCGCTCGGCGTCTTCGGCGCCGCTGGCGAGGACCTCGGCGCCGCGACCTGCGCGCGCGAGCGCGGCCGAGAGGCTCCGGTTGGCCGCCGACCCGACCCCCACGACGTGGAAGCGGCACCCGGGCGGGAGGCGCTCGGCGAGGAGCTCGACGATCTCGCGCTCGCCGTCGATGTAACCATCGGTCACGAGCACGACCTGGCGCTGGGCGCCGTGACGGAGCCCGCGGAGCGCGTCGAACACCGCCTGGCGCATCTCGGTGCAGCCGCCAGCCTCGAGCCCCTGGACCCACGCCGCCGCCTCGCGCTTGAGCGCGGGCGTCGCCGGCATCGCGCCCGGGCGGAAGCGGCGGGGCGCGTCGGCGAACTCGATGAGCTCGAGGCTGTCGTGCTCGCCGAGCGAGTCGATCGCGAGGCCGATGATCGACTTCGCGGCGGCGAGCGGCACGCCGGCCATCGAGCCGCTGGTGTCGAGGAGGACGATGAGGTCGCGCGGCACGACGCGCTGCCCCTTCTTCGGCGCCGGCGGCACCAGCGTCACGAGCCCGTAGGCGTCGGCCGCGTTGGCGCGGGTGCGCTCCGGCCGCGCGGTGGCGAGGCGCACCCCGACCTCGGGCGCGGCCGCCGCCCAGCGGACGACGACGTCGCGATCGAGCTTGCTCTTGCCGTCGGCGAGGGTGTGCCGGCCCTCCGCGTCGACGGTGAGGCGATGCGACGGCGACTCGACGCGGCGCCCAGCAGGGAGCCGATCGCGCACGTCGACCGAGAGCACCACCCGGTGCCCGGTGTCACCGACGACGGTGGGTACCGCCACTCGCGCGGCCTCGGCGGGGGACGTGCCGCGGCTGGAGTAGCGGGGGCCGATCACGGTGGGGAAGCGGAACTCCCACGCGCCCTCGGGGAGCCAGAGGAGGCGCTGGTCGACGGTGACGCGGACGACGATGGTCGCGCGCGGCGGGATGTTGCCCACCGTCTCGGTGAAGACGCTGGAGCGCTCCTCGTCGAGGAGGGCGGCCGTCTTGCCTTCGGTGATCGCGCGCTCGAAGCGCTCGCGCGCCGACTGCTTGGTGTCGACCTCACCGACCACCCGCCGGGCGCCGACGTCGAACTCGAAGCCGCTCACCGCGCCGTCGGCGGGCAGCGGAAGCTTGTAGGTTACACGGAGAGTCTCGGGGTACGGGTTCTCGAAGCGCTGCTCGAGCACCGTCCGCGCGATGCCGGCGTGGGCGACGACGGCGATGGACGCGCCGGTCAAGACGAGCGGCCGCCCCTGGGCGTCGACGAGCTCGGCGCCCCCGCGATCGGGGTCGTTGGTTTCGCGGGTCATCGGCGTGCGGTAGGGGTGCGAGGCGGCGGCGACGGGAGACATCATCGGGGGTCCTTTCGTGAGGTTCGAAAGGCCAACGCGACGTCCCCCGGCGCTGGTGACAAGGAATCGTACGGCAGCTTACGATTCTGGCATTGCTCAAGGGTTCCGTGGGGTTTTCATTCACCGTCGCGGCCGATCGTGAGCCTGGCGTCTTCGGAATCGACGCACCCCGAGCACGAGCACGAGGGTTCGAGGATCGCGCTCCCTGACCTAGAATTGCGCCATGGCAGCCGAGCCCCGCGAGCGTGCGACCTACGCCGACATCGAGGCCCTGCCGCCGAACATGGTCGGCGAGCTGATCGCCGGTGTTCTCCACGCCCATTCGCGGCCCGCGACACCGCACGCTGTCGCGGCTTCGGCGATCGGCGAGGAGCTCGGGCCGCCGTTCAAACGAGGTCGTGGAGGGCCCGGTGGTTGGGCGCTTCTCGACAGGCCCGAGCTGCACTTCGGAGAGGACGTCCTCGTTCCCGACATCGCGGGGTGGCGTCGCGAGCGCCTCCCCGAGGTTCCGGTCGCGCCCTTTCTCACTCTCCCGCCCGACTGGTTGACCGAGGTCCTCTCGCCATCGACGAGCTCGTTGGATCGGGCGGACAAGGTGCCGATCTACGCGGCGCAACGCGTGGGCCATGTGTGGCTCGTGGATCCGCTCGCGCAGACCCTCGAGATCCTCCGCCTCGACGGGACGTCCTACCGCCTCGTCGCGGTACACAAAGAGGGGGCGCGCGTTCGCGCCGAGCCCTTCGACGCGATCGAGCTCGAGCTCGCGATCCTGTGGGCGCGGTAGCAGACTCGCGGCTCAGCGGTCGCCTGGAGCTCTCGAAGGTCTCGGGTCACTCCTCGTGGCAGCAAAGCGCCACCTCTTTCGGGGCGAACTGGAGCGAGAACGAGCTCTGCACGGCGTCGCACTCGCCGCGTAGGGTCGGCAGCGTCTGCCGCCAGGAGAACGGCTGGCTCATGATCTCCGTCACGTCGGTGCACGCCTTGCCCAGCGTGACGGTGGGTGTCGAGCACCCGCCGTCGCCCGAGCACGTCGTGTCGCAGTACAACCGGAGCTCGCCGCCCTCGCACGCGACGTTCGTGGCCTTGCACGCGCAGCGGGTGCAGCTACGAAACTCGGCCACGCGAGTCCACTGGCCACCGCTCTCGTAGGCGCGGACCCGCACGGGGAAGTCGGCGGGGCAGACCTCGCCCGGCGGAGTGCGGCACAGCCGCCCCGCAGGCCGGTCGAAGCAGCGCTCGGGCTTGGACGCGCTTCCGCGATAGCACTCGCCGAGCGGGATCCGGCAGGTGTCGAGCATGGCGCGGAACGGCTCCGTAGGGACCAACTTGGCCTCGCTCGGCTGGCAGGACGGCAGGAAGTTGGCGGGGCCGGGCGCCGCGGTCATCCACGCAGGCAGCTGCGACGACGGCCGGGGGCCCCCTCGGCGGCATGTCATCTCGTCCGTGCCGAAGCCGACTTGACCCGGCGTGGTCGAGCAGCTCGCGTCCGTGTAGCTCGAGACGTTGGTCCTGCACGTCCCCTTCGGCGCTCCGCACGTGCACGGCGCGCACGACGACTCGAACGCAGGCTCGAGGCCAAAGGCCGGGCCCAGCGAGGTCCCTGAAGGGCACGGGGGCCGCGCCGCACCGTAGGCCCACGGCAACCGCCTCACCACGAACACCTGGTGGTGGTAGCCTTCCTCGGGCACGCACCCCATGTCCGGCTTGCATTGCGGCGACTGGAGGTGCGGTGGGTGTTGGGAGGACGGCGGCGCCGGCTCGTCGATGGAGCCGCACGCCACCACCACCGAGACCACGGGCACCGTGATGATCGCCCGGGTCAATAGTCGGCGGGCCGCGCGCCTCACCATTTCACTTTCCACGCGTCACCACTGCTTCCACCTACGTTCTCCCTCCGGCGACGTTGGCACAGGGGGACGTGATGTTTCTCGTGTCCCTCGTCTCTATGTGGCCGGTGAACCGTTCCAAATTACACATTCAGCAGAGTGTGGTCCTCCCAGACATCGACATAGTCCCCCGCAATGAGGAAACGCCAACCAGGCGGCAACCCGAGAAATCGAGCACTTCAGGGCACCAATCTGCCAGGTGCTGAACATGAAGAGGCTGGAAGAAGTCGTCGGCTTCAGAGAAGTCGCTTCCGGCCCAGATGTACCATCCGGTCGTGTCCGCCGTGGGTGGATGCCGCAGGCCATTGAGCGGTGCGCCCCGTGCGCCCCGCTTGGCGCCCTTGCGGACATTCATCGATATGCCCACCTTGTGCGCGTCACGCGCGGCTACCCAAGGGGACATGACGCAACGCACACAAGTCTTTCTGCTCCTTCATCGAGTCCGCCATGGTCAGCAGTGTGTGCTCGAGTCTGCCAGGTCGAACTTGCCATCCGACCGCATCCGACCGGAGACGCTCTCGGCCGCGCGCTCCAGTGTCGCCCCCGCCCTCGTCGCCCTCTGTGCTGACGCAAGCGACGGCCCGAATTGTCTTAGGGGACGTAGAGGCAGTCGACCTCGAACCGAAATCCGCCGTCCACTTCATCCACCAAGACGAGCAACACGAGATCGCTCCGCCCGGACTCCAGGGTCCACAACTCAACGTAGAGCTTCCAGCGGCAACCTGTCCAGTGACACTCGGATGTAGACCAGGTCTCTTCAGGAAGAGCAACGAGCGTTTCACCATAGTCTTCCAGGTAGTCACGGACCTGTTCCACTATCTTCGGGTCCGGCTTCGCCACAGAAGCGATTGGCCTGGACAGAGCGCAATCGCCCTCGGCGATCGCGCGCACGATCTCTTGGATCGTTGACCGCCACGCGGTTGGAATGGGCCCTTCGTCTTGTTCTTTTGAAGGCATAACGCTCGCGTCATCCATGTGATTTCTCTC
>JAEUKG010000570.1 GCA_016794325.1 Myxococcales bacterium
CGGGCCGGCGCGGGTCGATCCGGAGCGCGTCGTAGATCGCGACGAGGACGTCGGTCTGCCCGAGGGCGGCGCCGAGGTGGCCCGATCCCCCCGCCCACGCGGCGCGGAGGATGCCGACCCGCACCCGCCGCGCCCGCTCCGCGAGGCGCTCCCTCTCCGCCGCCCCGAGCGCCATGGCGCCTGCGGTCAGAAGCTCTGCTTCACGACGTCGAGCTTCGCGCTCGAGGGGAAGGAGAGCTTGCGGACCGCGCGATCGATGCAGGCCGCGACCTTGTTGTTCGACGGGCTCACGTTGACGGAGACGCCGAGCGGCTTGCCGCCCTTCACCGCCGCGCAGATCTGCGCCTTCGCGTCGTCGGCGAGGCCGCAGTGGCGCATGAAGCCGTCGGTCTTCATCGGCGCGCCGAGCTGGTCTTTGGTGAGATCGGGGCCGCTGTTCTTCCCCATCGTGATCTCTTGCGGGTTCTCGTCCATCGCCTTCTCGCAGCTCTTGCCGGTGCTGATGGCGACCGAGAACTTGATCTCCTCGTGCGATCCCGAGTGCTTGTCGTGGTCGTAGATCGCGACGTCGATCTTCGTGCCCTCGTCGTGCAGCTTGGAGAGCTCGTTCCAGTGGATGATCTTCTCGCCTTTGTAGCCACCCTTCACGTGGCTCAGCGGGACCTCCACCTCCTTCTTCTCGCCGTTCGGGCCCGTCGGGTAGACGACGACCGCGTCGCGCTCCTTGACGTTGGGCCCGAGGAGGGTCACCTCGTCGTCGCGCGCCTGGATGGTGATCTTCACGCCGTGATCGACCGCCTCGAAGTGGATGAGGCTCGAGTGGTCGTGGGCGCCGGTCTTCGAGCAGGGAGCGAACGTCTTGTCGGCGTGCTCGTCGTGGAGGTCGAACGTCTGGGTCTTGCCCTCGCCGTGCTCGCCGCACTCGTGCTCGGGGTGCGAGTCCTTCGGGTGGAGCTGGGTGTCGTGCGACGCCGTCTTCGCCGTGCCCGCGCCGCCGCCGCCCCCGCAGCCCGCCGCCAGCGCGGCCACTCCGAACACGCCCAAGATCCTGATCACGCTGATCATTTCGGCCTCGCCCAAACCCCGAAGGTGTACCCGCCCTTGCCCGGACCGTCGACCTCGATCGCGAAGACGTATTCGGCGTCCTTGTCGATGCACCAGGGCTGCGCGGGGTCGATGATCGCGACCGGGTGTGACGTCTTGTCGTCGGCGACCATCGCGCCGTTGGGCTTGAGCACCAGGATGTCGATGTCGGTGATCGTCCCGTCGGCGACGGTGAAGTAGCGGTAGCACATGCCGCCCGCGAGCTTCATCGTGAAGGTGTCGCGCTTGTCGTGTTTGTGGTGCAGGCGGCCGTGCACCGGCTTCGCGTACTCGACGAGCCCGGTGGGGGTCCCGCACTTCTCGACGAGCGCGTCGAAGTCCTTGTCGTGCTTTCCGGTGAGGCCGACCGTCTTCCAACACGCGCCGTCGTCGACCGTCTTCTTGGGGTAGGTGACCTTCGCGCCCTTGGCGATGAGAGGCGTCATGGTCAGGTGCTCGGCCGACTCGTTCGGGTCGTCGTGGGTGTCGTCGTCGGCTGGCTTGGCCGAGGCGCTCGCGACGGGAGCGGCGGAGGCCGACGTGACCGGGGCCGCGGCGGTGGCGCTGGCGGCGGCCGACGCGCTCGTCGTCGGGGTGGGGTTGGGCTTGGCCGAGGTGTCGGGCGGCGGCTTGGATCCGCCGCACGCAGCGGACGCGAGTGCCAACCCGAGGAGGGCGAGGGTCGTGTGCTTCACGCCCGAGAAGGTATCGGTGCGCGCGCGGCCCCGTCAACCTGGGCGGTGCGCCGTTCGGGCTCCGGCACGGCGAGGGTGCGTCAGGGCTTCGTCGACTCGATCGCGGCGACGAGCTCGGACTCGGTGCGCTCGGGGCCGCCGACCCACGCGACGTTCCCCTGGCCGTCGACGACGTACGTGACCGGGAGCTCGCGGACGCGCCAGCGCGCGGCGAGCACGTTCGACGCGTCGTGGACCACCGGGAAGCTCAGGCCGTAGGTCTGCACCACCTCGCGGGCCTCGGCCTCGTGCTCGTCCTCGGCGACGCCGATGATGACGATGTCGGCGCGGTCCTTGTGGAGCTTCTCGATCGCCGGGAGCGTCCGCTTGCAGGGCTCGCAGTACTTGGCGAAGAACTTCACCACCACGACCTTGCCCTTGGAGCTGGCGATGGTGACGCTCTCCCCGCCCATCGCCGGCCGCCGGAACTCGGGCGCCGGCTTGCCGAGGAGGGAGCTGTGCGTCGACGGCGGAGGCGCGGCGGGCTTGCCGCCGCCGCCGCCGCAGCCCGCGAGGGCGAGGGCGAGCGCAATACTCGAGAGCAGGGTCAGTTCGGTCCGCTGGTGCATGTCGTTCGGCAGGTGGTCAGGCAGTTGATGATTCGCCCCTCGCAGGCGCCCGCGTCTGGCTTCAAGCCGCCCTCGGGCGCGTCGAACGCCTGCAGACACTTCGAGCGGTTGGAGCCGAGCTGTGGAGCCGCGCAATACGCGATTTGGTCGACCCGATCGCTCTCTTGGCAGCAGTCCGCTAGCTCCAGCTTGCACGCATCGGCGATGCACTTGCCGCACTCGCCGGACCCGAGCGCGTACGTGTCGCTCCCCGTACCGCTGATCGACGGGATGCACTGCCGGCACGGCGGGACGGTCCCGCCTCCCTTGACGCAGCTGTCGCGGACGCACACGTCGAGGTTCTGAGCGTGCTCCGACTCGGTCGCGGGAGCTCCGATCTTCTGGGCGGTCGACTTCTCGTACGAGCTGCACGAGTAGTTGCTGGCGCGGTTGAAGCCAGTCGAGCAGTTGACCGCCCGCTGGAAGTGATCCTTCACGTCCTTGTCGAGCTTGCCGCAGGCGTAGTCGACCTCGGCGGCGCAGTTCTTCGCGATGCACTCGCCGCAAGCGACGTCGACCTTCGAGTTCGCGGGAGGCAGCTTGCACCGCTCCTCGATTGACGCGTTGGCGGGGTCGACGTTCTGCTTGTAGTCGTCCGTCTCGCTGAACTTGTTGCCGACGATGAGCGTGCAGCCCACCGCCAAGAAGCCGAACGCGCCGACGCCGATGAAGAGCCGCGTGTTCATCAGAAGGTCTTCCCCGCGCCGATCACGGCGCCGCCGGGGGTCGGGGCGACGCCGACCGTGGTCTTGGAAGGCAAGACGAACGCGAGGACGCCGCAGGCGATGCCGGCTCCCATCAGGACGTCGGCGGCGATGGCCATGCCGATGGCCGTGTTCTTCTTGCTCTGGTAGTCGGGCCCGCAGGTCTTCTTGCTCGAGTCGCAGAGGTCGGTCGCGGCCTTCGACGCGGCGAACGAATACCCGCCGAGCGTGAGCCCGCCGATGCCGAGGCCGAGCGCCCCGTAGGCGAGGATGCCCTTCCACGGGTTCGCGACCTCCTGAGGCTTGCCCGCGTTCGGGTCCTCCGGGGGCACGTACGGCTTCGGCTTGGGCTTCGGCTCGTCGTAGTTGGCCTGCGGGTTGTCGTCGACGCAGAGCGACCCCTCGCGGTGCGTGCCCGTCGGGCACTGCGTGGCGTCGGGGACGCACACCGAGCCCTCGAGGTGCTGCCCGTACGGGCACGTCTTGGCGATGACCGGGGGCGCATCGCTCTTCGGCTTCTTGGGGTCGACGCACTGGCCGTTCACGATCTTCATCGGCGGGCGGCACGTCTTCGGGTTCGGGGGCGGATCGGTCGCCGTCGCCGACGGCACGGGCACGGGCACCGGCTCCACCGACGCGGCCTTCGCGTTCTTCGCGATCGGGAAGACCTCGATCTGCAGCAGCGCGCCGCAGCCTTCGGGCGGCGACTTGTCGGCGGCGCTGGAGCGCCCGCACGAGGCCTCGTCGCCGTCCTTCTGCAGCGTCTCCTTCGACGCGAGGCTCTTGGCCCCGCCGCCGACCGCGTTCACGCCCGCGATGCCGACGCCGACGCCGCCGCCGACCTCGGCGTCGCTCCCCGCGAAGAAGGTGAACGAGCCGACCGTGAGCGCGGCGACGACGTGGGTGGCGCCGTTGCACTCACCCTCGAGGTCGTCCTTGAAGACGCGCGTGCCCGGCGCCTCGTAGCGCCCGACGATGGTCATCTGCACGTTGAGCTGGCCCGCCGTCTTGAGCTTGCCCTCGAGCTTCACCGCCCCGACCGGCATGCTCGCGTAGAGATCGTCCTCGTCCTTGATGGTGACGCGGCTCTGCTTGCGCGTGATGGGCTGGTAGCCGTAGTTGCCCTTCACCCGGCACTGGCTGAGCACCTCGAGCTCGCAGCCCTCGTACCGGACCGCGACCAAGCCGCGCTTGGTCATCGACTCGAGCTTGCCGCGCGCCGAGTCCGGCCACTCGACGATGAGCGGCTCGCTCTGCTTCTTGGCGACCTTGCACTTGGCCTGCGCGTCGCTCGGCACCTCGGGGTGCTTGACGAGCTGCGACGCCGCGTTGTTGCCCGGCTGGCCGCCGCAGGCGAAGAGCCCGAGGGCGAGGGCCGAGGCGCCCACGAGAACTTTGAAACCGACGCGCATGCGCGGGGTTTTACGTCAGCGATCGGGAAAAGTCTCCCACCCCTGGGTACACGCGGCGCAACCCGCGGGAACCACGACAAAAAAGCCGCGGGCGCCGGAGACCGTGGTCTCGGCGCCCGTGGCGATCGTGGGGCCCCTCCGGGGCGCCCGCCCGTGTCAGGGCTGGGCGACCGTGAGCTTGTACTTCTGGCTGTAGCTCGGCGGCACGGCCTCGGCGCCGAAGACCTCGGGGGCGTGGAACGCGTTCACCCGGATGATGTGCTTGCCCGCGACCTCGATGAGGACCTCGTCGTTGATGACGCTCGCGCCGTCGTTGCTGCCGTACTTGTTGGTGACGACCTTGCCGGTGGGGTCGATCACGAACCACTGGGCGTTGAGGTCGGCGGGGACGTTCTCGAGCCGGACGCTCGCCTTGCCGGGAGCGAGGTCGACCGAGAAGTAGTCGTCGATGTCGGTGTCGACCGGGCGCGCGCCCTTGAGGCCCGAGCTCAGGATCGCTTCCATCGCGACGCCCTTCGTCAGCGGCTTCGCCTCGTCCTTGGACTGGTTCGGCTCCGAGGGGTCGTCGATCTTCGTGTACGACGCCTTCATGTCGTACTTGTAGGCGTTGTCGTCGCTCGCGCCGAAGGTCGAGACCTCGATGCGATACTTCTGGCCCGGCGCCGCCGAGAACCACACCGACTGCGACTGGCCGTTGGCGCTGCCGTAGTGGTTGTAGATCTCGCCGTTGTCGGTGACGCTGAAGATCTTGACGTTGAGGTTGCCGGTCGCGCCGACGTTGGTGAAGTCGGCCTTGATCACGCCGCCGGCCGCGTCGTTCGGGGCGACGAGCTCGTAGTAGTCGACGTCGCCCTTCTTCGCGCAGATCTCCGTGTACGCGCTCCCGAGCGCGATCGACGTCGACTGCTCGCGCGTGTTGTTCGGCTCGCCGAACTCGCAGCCGCCGCCGCCGCCCGCGTCGCCGCCACCGGACGAGCTCGACGACGACGACGACGACGCTCCCCCATCGGTGCCGCCCGACGAGCTCGAGCTCGTGGTCACGGTGCAGCCTCCCATGGAGGACAGAATCGCGACGAGGACAGGGACGACACCAGCGAGAAGGGGAAGAGAACGCTTCATCATGTACGAGGCCTCCAGGAAAGGACGGGGCGGTAGTTCGAAGTCCGTGGCGCCGTGGCGTGTCCGCCATCGTAGCCGCGGGGGGATAGACGATGGTTCTACCCCGACCTTCACGTCGCGCCCGTCACCTCTTGGGGTGACGTCGATGTAGGTCGATCGGCGCAATCACGGATCTCTCCGTGACCATGGGGCATTTTGCCCATGGTGGAGGTCTCTCGGCAGCGCCGAGCCCCTGCCTAACGCCCCGTCAGGCGAGGTATCGGCTCGGATGGGCCAGGTAGTCGGCCACGAAGAGGGCCACGAGGCCGCGGAAGAGCGCGACGCCGGGGTGGTGCACGGGGGCGAGCTCGCACGCGCCGCCCGCGCCGCGGACGACGACCACGAGGCCCTCCGACAGCGCCCACTGCTCGAGCTCGGCGCGATCGTGCGCCCACGACACATCGGAGAGGAGCGCGGTGATCCGCTCGTGCACGGCGAGCAGCACGGCGTGGGCGTCGTTGCCGAGCCCGAAGGCCCCGAGCGGACGCACGCCGGAGCGCTCCTCGTCGGCCTCGACGAGGAGGTCGTCGGCGACCTCGGTCGCTTCGCGGTAGGCGCCGCCGAGCCACGCTCCAATCTCGCGGGGGCCCCACGAGGGCGCGTCGCGCAAGAACTCGAACAGCGCGGCGTGGGCGCGGTCGGCGATCGAGACGGCGGGATCGAAACCGCCCGGGAGGGCGGAGGTGTCGGCGGCGAGGCGGAGGGGGGCGGACATGGGGGGGCTCGGCCGATCGAAGAAGCACGTCGCGTACCAAACGAACGGTGCCGCAACGGCTGCGGCGGCCGCGACCCCTCGCGCACGGTCGAGCCTCGACGTTCGCGGCACGCGTGAACGCCGAGGCACGGCCGAAACCGCGGAAAAACGGGAGAGGACGCGGCGCACGAGCTTACTTCTTGGGCGCCGGCCCCTTGGGCGCCGCGGGGGCGGGCTGCGTCGGCGCGGTCACGGTGCCGACGTTGATCGCGCCCACCTGCGTCATCAGCTCGACGCTGTTCTGGTAGGTCCAGGCCTTGGCGACCTTGCCGCCCGCGAGCTGGTAGACGTCGACGAGGTGGACCGTCACCGGCTTCTTCGAGGCCGGCAGGGCGCCGAGCGGGCCCTTGTGGGTGCCGCTCATCGTGTACTCGACGATGGCGTAGTCGCCGGCGGCGATGGACGTGGTCGGCGCGAACTGCATGTCGGGGAAGGCCTTGGTGAGCCCGCCGAAGAGCTTCTTCGCGTCGGCCTTGCCCTTCACCGAGTCGAGGAAGAGCACCCCCTCGTATTGGACGTCGTCGGTGACGGCGGCGAGGAAGTCGGCCTCCGACTTCTTGGCGAGCGTGCCCTGCACCGCCTTCGCGACCTCGATGTTCTTGTCCTCTTCCGGAGTCCCCTTGCCGACGATGATCTCGGCGGTCGCGGGGATGGTCGGGATCTCCTTGGGCTTGCCCTTGGTCGCGCCGCTCTGGGTGAGGACGGCGCCGAGCTCGCCGTAGCGGTTCTCGCGCTTGACCTTGCCGTCGGCGTCGAACCACACGATCGAGAGCCCGTAGTGGCCGATCGCGTTCTCCTTGCCCTTCACGCCGAAGAGGTCGCCGGAGTGCGTCCCGTTGATGACCCACTCGAGGACGACCATGTCGCCCTTCATCCACACGCGGCGGAAGCCGAGCTTGATGTTCTTGAAGGTCTCGAACCACTCCGCCATGTTCTGCTCGACGGCGGCGCGGCCGGTGAGCTCGTTGAGCCCCGCGACCGACACGACGGCGTTCTCGGCGAAGACGGAGGCGAAGGCCTTCGCGTCGTGACCGTTGAGCGCCTTCTGCGCGCCCTCCATCGCGGCCTTCTGCATCTCGATCATCGGCGGCTTGGCGGGCGGCGGGGGCGGCGGCGGCGCCGTCTCGACGGGCGGCGGCGGCGGCGGTGCCGTCACGCTCGCCGGCGGCGTCGGCGGCTTCGGCGGAGGAGCCTCCTCGTTGCCGGGCCCGCAGGCCCACACGAATGCCAACAGCGACCCCAACACCAGCGCTCGACGCATGCTGCCTCCGGTTCGATCGACTCGCCGCCCATCAGGAGAGCGGCGACACCCACGACGCGCCGCCACGAGAGCGGCGACGAAAAACCAATGTGACGACGAGTGTCCCTTGTCGCCCACCCCGGCGTGCTGCGCTCCGGCGCGGGCCCCGACGACCTTGCGGGCGCCGAGGTAACGATTGGGGTAATCGCCCTCCCGCTCGTTTCCGTCAAGAGGCAAGTCGCGATCGACATCGAAGAGTCAGGGCCTCTCTCTCTCCTCTTGACCTCCTCGCCCGATCGGTTAGCGAGGACCCATGCGCCGCGCCGGGCTCCTTCGCGCCGCGAGCGCGCTCGGGCTCGTGTCGATCGCGCTGGCGCCCGAGGGCTGCGACGAGCGCGCCGAGGATCCGTGCGTCGTCGGCCCGGCGTCCACCGTGCTCGACTTCGGGGGCGACGGCCAAGCCATCTCCGTCGACGTCGTCGAGGAGGCGGACCGAACGATCCTCGTCACCTGGCTGCGCGTCGACGTCCGGCGCGTCACCGACGCCGGAGCGGGCCCCGGCGTGACCAAGCTCGCGCGCGCCGAGCGCGCGCGCCTGACGAAGGAGGGAGCACTCCTGTCGAGGAGCTCGCTCGCGATCCCCCCGAGGCTCGCGGCGCGGCAAGGCAGCACCGACCAGGTGAGCGCGGCCTGGACCGATTTCGGCGTATTTTTCCGGTGGATCGAGACGACCACCGGCACCCTGCCGAACGGGCAGGTCACCCGCTCGGTGCAGACCGTCACCTCCTTCGTACCCGAGGGAGGTGGCCCGATCGTCGAGACGACGCCGGCCGAGCTGACGTGCTCCTCGTGCGCGATCACCCTCGCGTCGGCGAGCACCGGCGCCGCCGTCACGATGCTCGCCTCCCTCGCCTACGGCACCGGCACCACCGGCGCCCTCGTGCTCCGCTTCGACGCCCGGGGCGCGCCGGCCGGCGTCACGCCCGCGCCGGCGTTCGCGCAGCCGCTCGCGGGCGCGCCTATCCCTGTCGGCTCTCTGGTGGATCCTCCCGGCGGCGCGGCGCAGCTCGGCGAAGAGCGCGGCGACCTCTTCGTCTTCTCGCCCCGCGGCACCTACGTCGTCGGCCCCGCGCTCGAGGTCCGCGCGGGGCCGCTCCCGATCACCGGCCCTGGGGCGTTCGTGCGCTTCGACGCGCCGAACGACGTGGTCGTCGCGGGGCCGGTGGCGGGCACCTCCACCGGCGAGCCCTTCGTCACCTCCACGACCTACGACGCCAAGGGCGCCGTGCGCCGCGCGGCGCGCCCCGTCACCCGCGCGACCGCGGTCGGCGGCGTCGCCCCCATCGCCGGCGGCACGCTGTTCGTGACGCGGGGCGAGTCGGGGATCGCGCTCTCGCGGCTCGACGCCTCCGGCGCCAAACGAGGCTACGACGTCCCGGTCCCCACCACCGCGACCGCGGTCGCGCTCGTCGACGCGCCGCCCCTCGGCGCGCGCCTCTTCGAGGTCGTCGGCCCGCGCGTCGACGCCCGCGAGGTGATCTGTGCGCCGTAGCCGGCTCCGCCGCTCCCTCGCGGGCTTGGCGCTCGCGCTCGGCGCGTCGAGCGCGACCGCTCACGCGGAGGACGCGCCGACGCGGCCGCCGCTCGACGTCGTGGTCGCGCCCGAGCTCCCCATGGAGACGGGGATCGTCTCGATCCTCTCGCTGGGCCGGCTCGCCTTCCGGTACGAGGACCTCCTGCCGCTCGGGGCCGCGCGCCCGTCTCGCGACCAGGCGCCCTACTGGGTGCTCGATCGCTTCGCGTGGATCGGCAAGACTATCCTTGTAGATATACCCCTCGCCGGCCTCCAGGCGTTGACGATCCACGAGGCGTTCGGCCACGGGGCGCGGGCGCGCGAGCTCGGCTTCGACGTGGGCTACTCGTTCAAGCTCCCTTTCCCCTACGGCGCCCTCCTGTCACCGAAGGACGAGGGGCACGCCGGGCTCACGAACTACATCGGGGGCGCTCCCCGCGCCGACGACCCGCAGCAGCTCTTCGTGAGCGGCGGGATCGAGTCGAACGTCGCCACCGCTCGCGCCCTCTCGCGCCAGATCGTCGCCGAAGACGGCGTCGCGCACCACGGCGAGATCGCCCTCTACGTCATGTCCAAGCTCTCGTATTCGCAGGAGCTCACCGCGCCGTCGTTCCGCGCCGCGGGCCCGCCGACGACGTCTTCGAACGACGCGAAGGCGTACCTGTCGAACCTGCAGGAGCGCTTCGGGCGCGTGCGCAGCGACGACCGCGCGACGATCGGCAAGCGGCTCGCGGTCGGGTACCTGTGGAACCTCGCCGACCCGATGCTCGTCTGGTCCGCGTGGGCCGAGCTCCACGACGTGATCTTCTCGAGCCGGCGCTTCCCGGTGGCGCCGTTGCCGCGCGCCTTCGGGGCGACCTTCCTGCCGCTGCCGAGGGTGTGGCTCGCCCCCTACGGCATGGAGAACGAGCTGTCGGTCACGGCGAAGAAGGGCGAGTGGGTCGTCGACGTGCACGGGCGCGTCGGCACGACGGGGCTCGCGCCGTCGTGGGGCGCGGGCGCGTCGATCGACGACCACCACGTCGATCGGCGGGTCCGCGTCGGCGCCCAGGTCGACGTCTGGAGGCAACCGGCGCTCGATCTCGAGCGCCGCGCCTACTTCGACCGGCCGTCGCAGCTCGGGGGTGCGCTGTCGGCGACGCTCCGGCTCCGCGTGATCTCGGGCGCGGGCGTGCTCGGCAAGCTGGGCGCGAAGACCGACGGCTACTTGCCCACCCAGCGCGCCGACGCGGGGCCGTACGGCTGGGTCGGCCTCTACCTCGAGCCCTGACGCGCGGGGCGCGCTCGGGCTTGGCGGCCGGAGCGTCGCTGCGCTTGCGGCGGGCGGCGCGACGCGCGAAATTGATGGGATGCCTCGCTTTCCATTCCTCGCGCTCGCCTCGTCCGTCGTCCTCGCGTTCGCCGCGTGCGGAGGGGACGACGACCCCGGCGGGTCGTCGGGCGGCTCGAGCGGCTCGAGCGGCGCGAGCTCCGGGGGATCGAGCGGCGCGAGCTCCGGCTCGAGCGGGGCGAGCTCGGGGTCGAGCGGCCAGGACGCAGCGCCCGAGGTGAGGCGCTCCGCGGGCTGCGGCAAGAGCGCCGCCGCGTCGCCGGCGACGGGAGACGCGAAGAGCGTCACCGTGGGCGGCAAGAAGCG
The DNA here is from genome assembly GCA_016794325.1 of Myxococcales bacterium. Taxonomy (GTDB): domain Bacteria; phylum Myxococcota_A; class Polyangia; order Polyangiales; family Polyangiaceae; genus SXNL01. Next base: position 10,903 of record JAEUKG010000570.1, read on the forward strand.
GACGTTCCTCGAGTTCGTGCCCGCCGGCTACGACCGCGATCGCGCCTATCCCGTCGTGCTCACCGTGCACGGCATCGGCGCGACCGGCAAAGACATGGCCGAGTACATCGAGATGCAGACCTACGTGGCCGGCGGCGCCATCGTCGAGTTCCCCGACGGCGAAGGCGGCCAGTGGGACCTCTCCGGCGCCAAGGACCTCGACTTCTTCGACGCCCTCGTCGACGACGCGGCCGCGCGGCTCTGCGTCGATCCGAAGCGCGTCTTCGTCCTCGGCTTCAGCCTCGGGGCCTACATGACGAACCACGCCGGTTGCCAGCGTCCTGCCCGCTATCGCGGCATCGCCGCGGCCGACGGCGGCTTCCCCGACAAGGGCGCCTGCGCCGGCAAGACCGCGGCGCTCGTGTACCACCGCACCGAGGACGACGACGAGCGCATCGCCAACGGGCGCGCGGCCCGCGACAAGTGGGTCGCCAACAACGGCTGCGCGAGCACGACCAAGCCGTACGGCGACGCGAAGCTCGGCTGCGTGGCCTACGACGGGTGCCCCGGCGCGAGCCCCGTCGTCTGGTGCGAGGACACCGCCACGAGCCCCTACAAACACGACCTCCGCGAGCCCTACCGCGTGCCCATCTGGAAGTGGATGGAAGCCCTGCCCTGACAAAAGTCGAAGGCCCGAGGACCATTCCCCGGGCCTTCGCCCCGCTGAGGTTGTGTCGAACGTAGGGAGGAGAGCTTCGGCCTCAGCGCGAGTTGGCGGATGACGGCGGGCCGGGAGCTCCCGGGGCTCGTGCGGCCGGGCCGGCATCCTGTAAACAAGACCATACGTCCATCATAACAGACAGTCAAGCCCTCCCCACGTTTTCCCGCCCGGTCCCCCCCCGCCGGGGTCCTCCTCGAAGATTCGTTGGCCAGCCAACGAATTTCGGCGAGGGCGACGGGATCCCGGAAACATCCAGTCCAATCCAGCACTTCGGCGGTCCCCGTGCCCCCTCCCCCGATTGGGCAGCATGCTGCCTAATTTTCGAGAGGGGGGATCGACCGGGGCGCGCGCTGGCGGACGCTGTCTTGTATAGCGAAGGAGCGGGGCCACCCAACTTTTGCGCCGGTGACGCGTCTACAGCTGCACCCGACGATGGCGTACCGCGATCACGAAGAGGCGCTCCGGCAGAAGCGCGACGAGCTCACCAAGGACTGGAAGAAGATCGCGAGCGAGATCGCGGCCGACGACGCGCGCGAGGCCCGCGCCCGGAGCGTCGAAGCCGAGCTCGCGCGCGACGCGCGGAAGAACCCGGCGGCGCTGCCGCTCCTCGACCGCGTGGCGGTGGCGGCGCCGTGCGACGCGAGCTGGGACGACATGGTCGGGGACGAGAAGGTCCGATTCTGCGGCCTCTGCGAGAAGAACGTCTACGACCTGTCGGCGATGATGCGCGACGAGGCCGAGGCCTTCGTCCGCGCGGCGGAGGGCGGCGCGTGCGTGCGGCTCGCGCGGCGCGACGACGGGCGGGTCGTGTCCGGCGACTGCCCGGTGGGCGTGAAGAAGCGGCGCGTGCGGCTCGCGATCGCGGGGGCGATCGGCGGCGGCCTGATGGGCTGCGTGGCGCTGCTCGGGATCGCCAAGGCGCACACGGCCGCCGTGACGCCGCGGGTGATGGGGCAGATGGTGGTCGACATGCCCCCGCCGCCGGGTCCCGACCACGGCGCCGAGGACGAGGTGCGCCCGCGGCGCGATCTCCCGCGCGGAGGCGTGAAACACCCCCCCGTCGAAGCGCCGCGCGGGGGTGCGCGATGAACGAGGCTCTCCAGGAGAAGCGCCGCGCGCTCGCCGCCGAGCTCGAGGAGCTGCGCCGCGACAAGGCCGATCGGGCGGCGCTCGAGGCCGAACGCGAGCGCGTGCGGCGCGAGCTCGAAGAGACGCTGCTCTTGCTCGAGGCCTGCGCGCCGTCGGGGCCGACGCGCCTCGACCAGCTCCGCGTCGCGTCTCCTTGCACCGTGCCGTGGGACGACATGCGCGGCGATGATCGCGTGCGCTTCTGCGGCCAGTGCGAGAAGAACGTCTACGACCTGTCGGCGATGACGCGAGCCGAGGCCGAGCAGTTCTTGGCCGATCACGGCGTCAGCGCGTGCGTGCGCCTCTTTCGCCGCACCGACGGCACCATCCTCACGAGCGACTGCCCGGTGGGGGTGAAGAAGAAGCGCTTCCACCTCGCGGTGTTCTCGGTGACCGGCGGGGCGCTTCTCGCCGCCGGCGCCGCGTTCGGCCTCACGCGGAGCTCTCCCCAGCCGTGCAAGTCGTACGTCGTGCGCGAGCACTTCGTCCCGCCGCCGCCCAGCGCCACCGTCGATCCCAACGCCGGTCACCACCTCGCCGGAGGCATCGGCCCCCGGCCCGTCGACCGCGAGGTCGTCGGCCGCCGCTGACGGCGCGGCCCGAGGCTCCTCAGCACTCGCCCCACTTGCAGCCGTCGATGCCCGGCGGCTTCTTGGGGTCGGGCTTCTTCTCCTCCGGCTTCTTCTCTTCCGGCTTCTTCTCCTCCGGCTTCTTCTCTTCTGGCTTCTTGTCGTCCGACTTGTCCTCGGTCTTCTCCCCGTCCTCGGGCTTCTTCTCCTCCGGCTTCTTGTCCTCGGGGAAGACGAGCTCGTACTCCGGATCGCCGTAGCGGATCTTGCGGTCGCCGCCGAAGAAGGCGTCGAACGTCACCTCGATCGAGAAGCCGAGGATGTGGGTGAAGCCCTTGTATTGCCCGTTGTTGTACGCCGGCAGGAGCTGGTCCTTGCCGTCGACGGGCTTGCCCTCCTTGGCGCCGTTGCCGGGACGGACTTGCCCGTCGGCGACGGTGCGGGGGATCGACGCGATCGCGGCGTAGGCGAGGTTGGCGGCGATGGGGCCACGCTTGTATCCTACACCGATCGTCGCGCCGACCTTGTGGAGGGTGTCGGTGTCGACGCGGGTGAACGCGAAGTCGGTCGCCGCTTTGTCGTAGAACGCGCCGCCCCGCGCCGCGAGCTGGCCCTCGAAGACGTCGAAGTTGTACGCCCCGCCGAGGCGGAGGCTGAAGGTGTCGCCGTAGTTGCGCGCCACCTGGGTCGTGACGTTCTTGTACAGCCCGAGGTCGGGGGTGAAGACGCGGGGACCGGCGGTCGACCCCCACGCCTCGTAGGTCACGTCGAGCTCGAGGTCGTAGGCCTCGACCGGGCCGTCCATCGACACGTAGCGGATGCCGGTGCGGAGCACCCAGGGGAACTCGACGTCCACCTGGGCGTCGCTCGTCTTCAGCCCGGCGTCCGCCTTGCCGAGGATCTTCGGCTGGGTCGGGGTGAGCGAGCCGAGCGCGCGCAGGCTGTACGGGGTGCGGAACTGGAGGCCGAACTGGAGCTCCTTGAGCGGCCGCGCGAGCACGCCGATCTGGCCGGCGTAGGTCGTCCCCTTCGCCCGGAGCTCGGAGCGGACGTCGCAGGGCTCGTACTCCGGGTTCTTGCACTGCCCGGCGTCGCTGTAGCTGATGTTGGTCTGGTCGAGGTTGCCGACCACCATCACGCCCCCGAGCCCGATGTCGAGCCAGCGCGTGACGCGGAACGCCGCGGCCAGCGTGGGGTAGATGACGATGCTCCGCGACTGGACGAAGTCGTAGCGAGACGCCGACGGCGCGTTCTGGACGCCGAGGGGGAACGTGCGGCTCCCCGACACCGACGGCGCGTAGAGCGCGAAGCCGGCGGTGAAGCGGTCGAAGTAGTGGAAGTCGCTCGTCAGCGCGACCATCGGCAAGAAGCCGGGCGGCCCGACGTTGGTCACCGTCGGGTAGCGCTGCCCGCCCCACGGCGTCTTGGGATCGTTGGGGTCGTCGGGGAACGTGCCCGCGCGCGTGAACTTGAACGAGTTGAAGAGCGCGTTGCCCGAGAAGAGCAGGCGCGTCCCTCGCTGCCGCGCGAGGCCGGCGACGTTGTAGTAGATGGCGGTCGGGTCGTCGGCCTTGGCGGTGAACGTCGCGCCCCGCCCGAGCGCCTGGCCGCCCTGGTCGGGGATCTCGAGGCCGCCTGCACGCGCGGTCGCCTCCCAACCGAGGAGGACCCCGGCCCCGAGGAGGGCTGCCGCGATACGTGCATAATGCATATATGGGGAACCTGCGACCGGGCGGCGGGCTCCGTTCGCCCGCCGACTCCCGGACTAGGCTATCAGGTTCCCGGGCACCCCGGGGCGCCGGTGGGCTTGCCGTCGAGGGGGTTCGTGCAGGGGACGCACTTGTTGCCGCTGGAGCAGCTCCCCTTCGAGATGCCGAGGGACTGGAAGAAGCCGAACTCCAGGCAGTCGCTCAGGCACACGCCGGTGTACGAGCCGGTGATGAACGAGCTGCCCTGGCACGGCGAGCCTTTGTATCCGGGCTGGGTCACGAACTCGGCGGGCACGCAGACGTCGACGTCCTTCGTGCAGGTGCCGTCGTCGTCGCCCAGGTTCTTCTGGAGGTTCGACGGGACCGAGCTCTTGGGGACGCACTTCCCGCGGCCGGCGGGGGTGTTCTTGTCGACGCAGCAGGCCTTGAACGTGACCGCGGGCTGCTTGGGGGCGTCGCACTTGGCGGTCGCGCAGGCGCCGGTCGGCTTGCCGTCGGCGGGGTTGTAGCAAGGGGCGCAGACCTCACCCGCGTCGCAGCCCGTCCGCGGGAGCATGTTCTTCTGCGCCGCGACCGACGGGATGTTCTCGTTGATGCAGCGGCCCTCGGCGTTGCTGATCGACACGCACGTCTTCGGGACGTAGTTGCCGGCCGCGGCCACCGACTTCTCGGGCGCGCACACGCCCTTCGAGCAGGGCTTGAGGTTCGACGCGAGCTCGGCCGAGGGCAGGAGCGTCTTGTCGACGCAGCGCATGCCGCTGCCGCAGTCCTCGGTGGGGAACGTGTTCACGTCGACGAGGGGCGGGCCGACGTAGGGGCACGTGGCCGCCGGGCCGCCGCCGCCGCCGCCGCCGTTCGCGCCGCCCTTCTCGCACTTCGAGAGGTTCGAGGTGTCCATGCACACGCCGGTGGGCGCGTTGTTGGCGAGCGGGTTGAGGCACGGCGCGCACACCTCGTCGGCGTCGCACTGCGAGCCGGTCGCGTTCTTCAGCAGGTCGTAGTTCTTCACCACGTCCTTGGCGAGCGCCGAGAAGCAGCGGCCGTCCTCCTCGCTCTTGCCGAGGATCGGCTTGCACTTCTTGAACTCGAGCTTCTGGTTCTTCTTCAGCGCGTTCTCGACGCCGGTGACGAGCTTGTTGGGGACGCAGCTCTCGCCGCTCTTGCACGAGGCCTGGTCGAACTTGTCGCCGAACTCGCCGAGCTTCGCCGACGGCAGGCACTTGCCCTTCGCGCCGCCCTTCGGCCCGTCGCACGCGGTGAGCTTGGTGAGATCGATGCTCGCGAGGTCCGACAGGCACGCGCCGCCGCCTTGGCTGCTCGACTTCGACGTGTCGATGTCGTCGTCGCCCGAGCCGTAGGGGGTCCCGTCGAGGCCCGGCGCCGTGCAGGCGATCAGGAGCCCACCCACCAGAACCGTCGCGACTGCGTACTTGATCATCGTCATCCCTCTGCTGGGATATCCAGTTCAATTCTCGTACCGCGCCACGTTGGACCCGGAAAACGGTGATCCACCATGTGCTTTCAGCCACTTAGCATGGATCAAGGAGTACGTATCCCACATCCGCACATTCTGCGTTCGGGATCCAACCTGGTTACGCTGTTCACCACGTGAACACCGCGCCGACGGAAAACTCCGCCCCAGCTGTCCGCTGCTCGCGGGCGAAGCGACGCGGTATGCTCGAGGGATGGGTCGTGGGTGGTGGGTCGGGGTGGCCGCGCTCGCTTGCGCCTGCGATCCGTTCACCTCCGAGGGGGCGAGCCGGGACGCCGGCGCGAGCGACGGCTCGGCTGACGGACCGATCGGTTCGGACGCGGGCGGGGGTGGGGGCGGTGATGGTGGCGGCCGCTTTTGCCAGCGGGCCCAGGCGAGCGAAGTCCTCTTCTGCGAAGACTTCGAGGGATCGGCGACCGCGCCGCGGTACGGCTTCGCGGAGGTCGAGATCTTCGGGCCGAGCATGACGGCCACGCTCACCGACGACCCCGCGCGCGGGCGCGTGCTCTCGGTCGAAGCGGCGAAGGTCGCGCCCCAATCGCGCTCGCTCCGGCTCGTCGCCGCGTTCCCGAAGGCTGGGCACGTGCGCCTCTCGTACGAGCTGCGCGTCGTGAGCGCCAAGCTCAACTACTTCACGCCCGCGACCTTCCGGGGCGCGAACGCCGTCCAGAGCCAATCCGACGAGCTCGGCGTCGCGGTGTACGGCCGCGGCAGCGCCTGGGATCTCGTCGGGGCCTCCACGCGGCGCGCACCGCCGACGCCGCCGGACGGGTGGCACCACGTGGACTACGAGGCGATGGTGGGTCCGGGGTCGTTCACGACCTCGGTGGCCGTCGACGGCAGGCCCCTCGGAGAGCGGACCAGCAAGAGCGTCGATGACCTCGCGCTGTTCGACGCGCGAGTCGGGCTCTTCTACACGAGCGCGGACCCTCCCGACGAGAGCGCCGTCGTCTACCTCGACGACGTCATCGTCCGCAAGCTCCCCTGACGCGCGCGACGCGTGCGCCGCCGCGCGCCTCAGGCGAGGACGCCGGGGAGGCCGCCCGCCGAGGCCTGGCCGAAGCTCGTGAGCCCGTCGCCCATCGCGTTGGCGATGGTGACGAGGAGATCCGAGTGGCGGCGGTAGCCGAAGTCGAAGACCCGCCCGGTGCGGAGCGACCCGCCGGCGCGGCCGGCGAGCACGAACGGCATCTGGTCGTGGGTGTGGGTGTTGCCCTCGCCGACCTCGGTGCAGAGGAGCACGATCGAGTTGTCGAGCATCGTCCCCGCGCCCTCGGGGCGCTGGGCGAGCTGATCGAGGAGGTATGCGAACTGGGATACGAACCAGGTGCGCTGGGCGACGTAGTCGGCGAACTTGGGATCGCTCGACTGGCCGTAGTGCGAGGCCTGGTGGCTCCGCATGTCGAAGCCGGGCTTGTAGAGCGGCGTGCCCGCGAAGCGGCTCATGATGAGCTCGCTCGTGTGTTGCGACGCCTGGATCACGCCGACCTTGGTGAGCCCGCACGCCATCGCCTGGACCATCACGTCGATCTGCGCGCGGAGCACGTCGGGGAACTCGGCCGCCTCGTAGAGCTTGCCGGTGTCGACCTGGGCGAGGCTCGCGAGGCTCTGATCGCACGACGGCAGCGCCTGGCCCCCGAGTCCCTTCACCCGGCGCTCCACGTCGCGCAGCCCCTCGAGGTGGAGGTCGAGCTTCGCGCGCTCGGCGTCGCCGAGCCTCGCGCGCAGATCGTTCAGGTCGGCGAGCGCGGTGTCGACGACGCTCACCTGGGTGGGGTCGACCGCGGGCGCGCCGCCGCCGCCGGGGGTCGCGCCGCCGAAGAGGCGCGCGAACGCTTGCACCGGGTTGTCCTCGGGCGCGGCGGTGGTGCCCGCGCTCGGGTACGAGACGAACTTGTCGCCCGACGCGCTGTTCTGCGCGGCCATCGCGCCGAGGTAGAGGTGCTTGTAGGGCGCGCCGGCGCCCACCGTGCGCGCGAGGTAGCGATCGATCGACTCGCCGCCGCCGCCGTCGACGCCGGTGAGGAGCTTCTTGGCGCCGCCCGGGTGGCTGCCGGCGTCGGTCGGGCCCATCGAGAGGCCCTTCAAGAACGCGCAGCGCGAGGCGAACGGGGCGAGGGGCTGGAGGTTCTCTCCGAGGGTGAAGCTCGTGTCGCTCCCCGAGGGGTGCCACTTGCCGCCGCCGGGCCCGGGCTCGGGCACGCCGTCGGGGAAGTAGAAGACGACGAAGCGCTTGGCCGTCTGCGTGGGGACCCCCGCCTCCGACGACCGCGCGAGCAGGCCCGCGAAGGGGAGCGTCATCGCGCTCGAGGCGAAGAATCGGAGGAGCGCGCGCCGGTTCATGCTCATCGTCGCACCGTGAAGTCGGGGGCGAGGACCACGCCGAGGATGATCTCCTGCGGGTCGCCGGATTTTTCGAGGTAGCGGCGCTTGATCGCGTCGACGGTGCACGCGCTGTCTTCGAGCCGCCCGCGCGCGAAGCGGTAGTACTGCGTGACGAGGCAAGCCTTCGCGGCGTCGCTTTCGGCGAGGGTCTTGCCGAGCTCGGCGAGGCTCGTGAAGCGCGCGTGCGTGCCCTTGCCGAAGCCCTCGACGTCGTTCATGTCGCCGACGGAGTCGACCGGCTTGCCGCCCTCGGAGGCGCGGAAGCGGCCGACGCCGTCGAAGGCCTCGAAGCCGAAGCCCACCCCGTCGATGTACTGGTGGCAGCTCTTGCAGAAGGGGTTCTGCGTGTGCTGGGCGAAGCGCTCGCGGGTCGTCGCGCCGGGGTCGACCTTGGGGACGCCCCCCGCGTTCGGCGGCGGCGGCGGGAACTCCTGGCACAAGAGCCGCCGGCGGACGAAGAGCCCGCGACGGATCGGCGACGTCTGGTCCGAGTGCCCGGTGGTCGCGAGGACGCTCCCGTGACCGAGGACCCCCGCCCTATTCCCATCTGGATAGTTCAGCTTGCGGAGGTCGGCGCCGGAGACGCCCGGCAGTCCGTAGTGCTTGGCGAGACGCTCGTCGACGTAGGTGTAGCTCGCGTCGAAGAGGTCGGCCCCGCGGCGGGTGTCGAAGAAGGCCGACGCGGCGAGCGCGCGGGTCTCGGCGAGCATCGACTCGCGGAGCGGGGCGTCGAAGCCGGGGTAGACCTGCTCGCTCTTCTCGACGCTCTTCACGTTCTCGGCGCCGAGCCACTGCTCGGCGAAGACGCCGATGACCTCGCGCGCGCGCGGGCTCGCGAGGAGGCGCCGCGCCTGCCGCTCCACCCCCTCGGGCCGCGCGAGCTCGCCGCTGTCCGCGGCGCGCGCGAGCTCCTCGTCGGGCGTCGTGGCCCAGAGGGAGTACGACAGCGCGCTCGCGATCTCGTGAGGGGTGAGGCGGTAGGTGCCGTCGGCCTGCAGCTCGCCGATCTCGCTCCGGTAGAGGAACGACGACGACGCGAGCATGGCCTGGACCACCGCCCGCGCGCCCTTGTCGGCGTCGCCCTGCCCGCGCCCCAGCTTCGCGTAGCGATCCCTCTCGGCGGTCGTCAGCGGCCGCCGGAACGCGCGGGCCCCGAAGCCCGAGACGAGCTCCGAGAGGCAGGCCTCGCCGCCGCTCTTCACGTCGCAGCGGACGATCTTGGAGAGGTCCGCGGACCGCGCGAGCGACGCGGCGGCGCGAAAGAGCTCGTCCATGTGGGCGCTCGTGATCACGCGGCCGGCGCCGTGGTCGTCGAAGGGGAAGCCCTCGGGCCGCGTGTCGGGCGGGAACGCGGCGGTGGGATCCGCGGCGCCGCCGGCGCCGCCGGCGGAGCAGGCGACGTCGACGACGGAGTTCACGCCCCCGAAGCCGTCGGGCTCGGTCTTCGGGTTCGCGGGGTCCGCGATCCACTGCGAATCGTCGAGGACGAGCTTGTACGTCGAGCGGCCGGGAGGGAGCGCGCGCGTGAGCGACCACTTCCCGCCGCCGAAGGCGAGCGGCCACCCGCCGCCCGCCACTGTCTGCGGCCAGCCGTTGAAGCTGCCTGCAACATGCACGCTCTTGCGCGGCGTCGCGCCCGGATCGTAGACGAACGTCGTCGTGCCGCAGGGCGCCGATGGCGAGCCCGTGCCGCCGAGGAGATCCGCGACCGTGTTCCGGTACTCGCGCCTCGTGAGGAGGCGGAGGCCGCGCGCGACCGGCTTCGGCGCCTCGCACACGAGCGGGCCCTTGAACGTCGCGAGGATGTACGCGACCACGTCCGCCGCGCAGTCGCCGGTGCACGTGCCGGCCTTGCCGAGCGGCATCCGCTCGGACACGAACGCGACGAGCTCGGGCTCCGGCGTCTTCAGATCGCGCAGCGCCGGCGCGCGCCCCCCCTCACCCTGCGGCCCGTGACAGCTCGCGCACATGGAGGAGTAGATCTCGGCGCCGTTCTTCACCCGGTCGCGCCGGGCGCTCGGGTCGTCGTCCTTCGAGCAGGCGCCGAGCGCCGCGCTGGAGCCGAAGAGCGCGGCGAGGCCGAGGGCCGTGAGCGCGTTCCGCCTGGACATGGGCGAAGTGTTATCACCGCAGACGCGAGGCGGTAACTCACGAATGAGTCACGGTGTCGCTTTGACGCGGGTTGCCCCCAGCCACCCACGCGGGGCCCGACTCGGCGCGCCGATCCCCCTCCCTCGAAATTGGGCAGCACGCTGCCTAATTTTGCGGCTGGACATATCCCCTTGGAAGGATGTCGCTTTTTGGCGCTTGGCGGCTCGGACGTCGCCACCGCCGGCGGGCGGCCCGTTTGACGCCCGCGGATCGAACGCCCGCGGCCGAACCGTGCGCAGGGTGGGCGAGCGCTCCTTCCTCGGAGGCTGTTGTCCATCCTTTTCAGCTACTTACCAGATCGACCACATCGGCACACAACGTGCTCTACCCCACGACACACCCCAAGCGGCCGTGAGACGGCCCGCCGCGTCGAAGGAACAAGCCGATGACCATGCCGACCCGAACCATCCGCCGCGCCCTCACCGCCCTCTTCCTCCTCACCGCCGCCTCGGCGCCGGTCGCCTGCGCCGACACCGCCGCCGACGACGAGTCGACCGAGGACGCGATCACGCAGCGCGACCAGAAGCTCGGGCCCCGCCTCTTCCGCGACGACTTCGCGGCCTACCTGCGGGCCGAGGGGCGCTCCGACGACGACATCAAGAAGCTCGTCTACCTCCCCAACGAGGCCGTCCTCTCGCCGAGGCTCACGAGCCCGCGCGGCGCCTCGGCCGCCGACCGCATCGCGGCGTACGACAACGCGTTCAAGGCCATCAAGCCGAGCGCCCTCTACGAGGAGGGCAAGAAGACGCCCCTCGCCGCGTCGTCCGACGTCGAGAAGGTGCTGCGCGAGAAGCCGGTCCACATCGTCATCCTCCCCGGCATCTTCAGCGAGTTCATCCCCCGCACGCCCTTCGACGAGCTCTTCTCGCAGAGCTCCACCGCGAAGAAGGAGTGGGCCACGAAGGGCGCGAAGGTCAAGGACGCGCGCTACAACGTGAAGACGCTCTCGTCGGACCAGCGCCCGATGTCCGAGCTCGTGCGCGTGGGCAGCATCGACGACGCGAGCGGCAAGCCGCTCGTCACCGCCGCGTACATGCAGGCCGGCGTCGGCTCGCTCGAGGACTTCGGCACCGAGGCCGAGAACAGCGAGGTCTACCTCCGCCGCCTCGACCGCTACTTCGAGGCGCAGGGCGGCGTGCCGGACAACCTCTACATCATGGGCTACTCGCGCGGAGCGGTGGCCGGGCTCGACCTCGTCGTCGCCGCGCACCGCGCGAAGAAGCCCTGGGCGCCCAAGATCAAGGGTTTCATCTCGCACGCCGGGGTCATCTACGGGTCGCAGCTCGCCGACGCTTCGTTCACCGGCGGCCCGTCGACCGACATGCTGAACACGCTCCGCGCGTTCGTCGGCGAGAAGGGCAGCGAGGGCAAGCTCGAGTCGTGCGAGGGCGGGCCGCGCGCCGACGCCGGCTTCTTGCTCAAGACCCGCAACACCGGCCACTGGACGAAGCTGCTCGCCGACCTCGCCGTCATCGCGATGAAGCTCCCGAAGCACGACGACGTGCTCGGCCTCGAGGCGATCGACACCAACCTCCCCAACGGCGGCCGCATCGCGACCTTCGCCGCCAAGGCGCTCGGCATCCCGCTGCCGGGCGCGCCGACGATGGAAGGCGAGGGCGTGATCGACCTCGACCTCTTCGACGACAACCACTGCGCCAACGTCGAGAGCTTCAAGGCCACGGCGCGCGCCATCGTCAAGGGCGCCGAGTCGCTCACCACCAAGTCGCGCGTGGCGTGGTGGCAGCGGCCCGAGAACGCGTTGCCCACCAACGTGAAGTACTTCGCGCTGACGGGGACGATGGGCGACGCCACGTCGAGCACGCCGTGGGCGCTCACCACGAACGACGTCGCCTACGATCCGGGCTCCGTCGACTTCCGCTCGCTCCGCGGCAACTACTACGACTTCTTGGCCGCGAGCGGCGGCATCCAGCTCCAAGACAGCCAGGTGTCGGTGAACCGCGGCAAGTTCTGGCCCTCGCTCCACAACCCCTCCACCGTGAACGCGCCCTTCAACCCCAACCAGAAGCCGATCAAGGCGTACTTCATGGGCACGGTCGGCACCCACCACTGGGGCCTCTCGTTCCCGAGGGCGTTCACCACCCAGGGCGTCGAGGGCAACCCCTTCCCGCGCACGACGCTCCTCAAGACGATCGCCACGTTCGTCGCGCAAGTCGATCGCGCCGAGTGAGCTGGTCGGTCGACCGACCACCGCGCAAGCCCGTCACGCCTCGCGCGCACGTTGCGACACTCGCACCGTGCGCGCTGTCGCGTTTTGTCACTCGCGGGCGTCGAGACGAACCCGAAGTACGCGGAACTTGGTCCCGCGCATGCGGACGGTGCGCCGCCGGGGTTGGTACGTCGCTTGCGATGACCACACGTCGAGGTCCTGGCCATGCAGCACCACACGAACCACGCCACGCTCGAGCTGCCTCCCGAGGCGAGCGTCCGCGGCCTCGAAGACGCAGCGCGCGACGCGCTCCTCCTGTTTCTGAGCCAGGCGGCCTATTGGGGCAAGCTCGAGCTCGCGAGCTGGCTCGCGCGCGACTACCGCGACGCCACGCTCGACGGGCGGTGCGACGAGGCGTGCGCGCCCTCGGAGCACCACGTCGAGGCCACGTCCGTGCACGAGCTGCTCACCAAGGTCCACCACGAGATCAGCGAGGTCATCGCCCACGGCGACGCCGAGGCGATCGCGAGCGAGCTCGAGCACGCCGGAGTCCTCGCCCGCGTGCACGACCTGCGGGGCGACATCGGCTTCGCGCCGGTCGACGGCGCGCACCTGCCTCTCCGCACGCGCGTCTTGTCGCTGTGGGCCGTCGACGCGCTGAGCGAGCTCCACCCGCGCCGCACGCCCGCGCCGCCGCGGGGGCACCACTCCGCGGCCTGAGCTCCGACGCGCCCGGTGCGCCGCGCCGCCTGCGCTCGCGGCCGACGAGCGACACGGGAAGGGAGCGGGTTCGCGCGCGCCGCGCCGTCACGCACCTCCCGCGCCCCGCGCGGCGCGTGACCGCTCGGGACGCCGGACGGGACCGCTCGCGACGCCGGACGAGACCGCTCGCGACGTGAGGCCGCTCGCGACCTGAGCACCTCACCGCGGGAGACTCGGGCGGAGCGAGGCCGCTCGCGCCCGACCCGCTCGCGACACGGGCCCAGGTCGCGAGCGCCGCGATGGGCGCGAGCGCGGCCGCGCGATCGTGCGGCCGTGCGAGCGCCGCGCGATCCGTCGTCGCGCGCGGATCCCGCGGCCGCGGTCATTCCGTGCACCCTGGCGCGCTCTCCACGTGCGCGCCCGCGAAACACCTGCATTTCCGCGCGTCGAGCCGCGCAACCACATCGGCACACAACCTGCTCCTACTCCCCATCGCACCGCGCGGTGGCCGTGAGACGGGCCGCCGCGTGGAGGCCACACCCCGACGCCACCGACGCCACGACCAAGGAGAGGTCCCATGTTCACCGCTCGTCACACCATCCTGCCCCTCGTCATGCTCCTCGCCGCCGGCGCCGTCACCGGCTGCCAGCAGGAAGTGGTGGAGGACGAGTCGACCGAGGGCGCGCTCACCGCGCATGGCGCGACGGACCTGCCGTGGGAGGTGCGCAGCCGGCAAGGGGAGACGTACCTGCCGAACGTCTTCTACGCGGAGGCGAGCGAGACGCAGCAGATCATGCCGCTCACCATCAAGGGCCGCCACCAGATCGAGCGCCTCGTGTACCCGACCCTCGGCAACCCGAACCTCTACGTGAAGGCGGATCCGAACGACGAGATGATGATGGTCCTGCGCGTGGAGAACGGCCTCGTCGACGCGATCGGCGGCAAGCTCGGCGCGCGGGTCGAGGGGTCGAAGTACCTCCGCAAGCTCGACATCGACGACGACGATCAGAACGGCCTCCGCTTCTACGCGGTGTCGCGCGCCGCGCGCGCCAAGGGCGAGTCGCAGGGCGTCGTGACCGCCGACGGGCGCGACGTCATCCGCATCAAGCCGAGCGCCATCCTCGCCCACCCGAACGACGACGTGCCCGAGGCGTTCAAGGCGCGGACGACGCTGCGCGTGGTCTTCGACCAGCGCGCGATGGCGGACGTGCCGCCGGGCCTCTACGACCTCCGCATGGAGGTGAAGAAGGACGGCAAGATCGCGGCGGGGGCGAACGGCGGCGCCTACGAGGTCCAGTACAACGCGCTCCGCGTCTTCGAGCGCGCGAGCGACGAGTACTCGATCATCAACGTGACCGACACCCAGGTGTCGCACAGCGAGCCCGGGCGCGGCCCGGCCGCCCGCACGACGTTCGAGGTGAAGACGCTCGCGAAGCTCAAGGAGTTCGTCCAGCGGGTCAACGCGTCGTCGGATCCCGCGGTGAAGAACGCGGCGTTCGTGACCTTCAACGGCGATCTCCACAACGGCGGCTCGCCGGAGGCCCTCCGGCCGTCGCGCGTGGCGTGGACCTACAACGACGAGGCCAACGCGATCCTCGACACGCTCAAGGAGCTCGACTTCCCGATCTTCCTCACCATCGGCAACCACGACGGGTACACGGCGACCGGGCAGGTGCCCAAGGTCGTCGACAACGTGCTCGGCGGCGTCACCGACTGGATCACCGGCAGCGAGAACGGCACGCTCGAGAAGACGGTGAAGGCGGCGACGCCGAAGGAGTGGCCGGGCTTCGACTGGAACGACTACGCCCGCTTCCTCGCCGAGACCAAGGACGACGCGGCGGGCGGGCGCCACGTGGACGTCTTCGCCGGCGGCTTCCGGCGGCTGCGCGGCGCGCAGACGTTCGCCAAGGGCTGGGTGCCGGTGCCGGCGAACAAGCGCAACTACGTGCTCTACGACGGCTTCTACCAGTGGCAGCGCACCTACGGTCCGACCTACTACTCGTGGCAGTTCGGCAAGAACCGCTACGTGAACCTGAACAGCTACGAGCTCCGGCAGCACCGGCGGAGCGGCTGGGGCATGTACACCGTCAACTACGGCGGCGGCGTGTCGCAGGTGCAGGCCGAGTGGCTCGAGAAGGAGCTCGCCCGCGCCGAGAAGGACTCGCTCGACGTGACGATCGTGGCCCACCACGACCCGCGCGGCGGGCACAACGGCAAGGACTACCCGTACTACTTCAAGCAGATCGACTACCGCGGCATGGACGAGAGCGCGAAGAACTACGTGCTCGGCGAGGTCCTGAACCCGCAGATCTGCAAGCACGTCCCCACCTGGGCCCAGAGCACCGAGCGCGAGCTGTCGTGCCTCCACGACGGCCTGCAGGAGTGGATGCGCCCCGACCCCGAGTTCGACTGCGACGAGGAGGACAAGGTCCCGAACGACCCCGACGGCCGCTGCGACGTCGCCCGCTTCAACGAGCAGCGCGACTCGCACCCCTGGTACTCGGGCTACGCGCTCCTCGCGAAGCTCCACCAGCGGAGCGCGGTGCGCACGATGATCCTCGGCCACACCCACTACAACTCGATCGAGATGATGCAGTCCGGCTCGCCGCTCGTCCCCGCGCGGGTGACGCTCGACGCGGAGTCCCTGGCCGGGCTCGAGGCCGAGAACCCCTTCCGCGCCAAGTCGCTCGGCGGCAAGCCGGGCGAGGCGGCCGGCTCCGCCGCCCACCAGGGCATCGTGAAGGAGGGCAAGCGCATGGTGGTCGACCTCGAGGCCGCCGGCCACTCGGCGTTCGACCCCGCGCGCAAGGCCGACAAGCTCCAGGGCTCGAAGCGCGAGCTCGCCATCCTGCGGCTCACCTCCAACTCGGATCTCAGCGCGCAGAAGCA
Source organism: Myxococcales bacterium (assembly GCA_016794325.1). GTDB lineage: Bacteria > Myxococcota_A > Polyangia > Polyangiales > Polyangiaceae > SXNL01. The sequence continues at coordinate 26,795 of JAEUKG010000570.1, forward strand.
CGACGGCAAGGCGATGTACGGCTTCTCCACCCTCGCGGTGAAGAAGCGGAGCGACGACCGCAGCTACGGCGTGCCGCAGATCAACGCCGTCCGCTTCTTCTTGAACGACGGCGGGTCCTTCGAGCTCGTGCAGGAGGTCGCCCTCGACCGCACGAAGACGATCGCGAGCGCGCAGGTCTCGGCCGAGAACCCGCTCTGCAGCGTGTTCGACGGCTCCGGCTCCGAGGCCTGCCGGTGACGGTTCGGGGGTGAGGCGGCTCGTTTCGCGGCGTGGTAGGCTCCGCTCGCGATGTACTTCCAGGAGCTCATCCTCACCCTGCAGAATTTCTGGACCAAGCGCGGCTGCCTGCTCGTGCAGCCCTACAACTCGGAGGTCGGCGCCGGCACCTACAACCCGGCGACCTTCCTCCGAGCCCTCGGTCCGGAGCCCTGGAACGTCGCCTTCGTCGAGCCCTCGCGCCGCCCCACCGACGGCCGCTACGGCGACAACCCGAACCGCGCCCAGCAGTTCCACCAGTTCCAGGTCATCCTCAAGCCGTCGCCGCTCGACATCCAGGATCAGTACCTCGAGTCGCTCCTCGCGATCGGCACCAAGCCCGAGGAGCACGACGTCCGCTTCGTCGAGGACGACTGGGAGTCGCCGACCCTCGGCGCCTGGGGCCTCGGGTGGCAGGTGTGGCTCGACGGGCTCGAGATCAGCCAGTTCACGTATTTCCAGCAGATCGGCGGCTTCGACTGCAAGCCGGTGTGCGGCGAGCTCACCTACGGGCTCGAGCGCATCGCGATGTACCTCCAGGACGTCGACAGCATGTACGACCTCGCCTGGGCCCCGGGCACGACCTACGGCGAGCTGTGCAAGCGCTCGGAGTGGGAGTGGAGCAGCTACAACTTCGAGCAGGCCGACGTGAAGGCGCACTTCGCCGCGTTCGACCACTACGAGGCCGAGGCCAAGCGCCTCCTCGCCCTCTCCGACGACCCGCTGAAGAAGCTCGTCTTGCCGGCGTACGACTTCGTCTGCAAGGCGGCCCACCAGTTCAACGTCCTCGACGCGCGCGGCGCCATCGGCGTCACCGAGCGGGCGCGCTTCATCGGGCGTGTCCGCGGCCTCGCCAAGGGAGTCGCCGAGGCCTACCTCGCGCAGCGCGAGGCGATGGGCTTCCCCCTCCTCGCCAAGCCCGCCGCCGCCGCCGAGTAGCGCCCCGCGTGTAGACGACCGTCGACGATCAGGGCGCGTAGCGCTTGTAGACTACACGCGACGACACCCGGATCGGCGAGAAGCTCGGGTCGTATTTCACCGCCGTGTGGTACGCGATGCCGTTCGACCCTGGCTCGTTCTTCGCCGCCTGGTCGGCGTAGGCGATCCACGTCGTGTAGCCGCGCCCGTTCTCCTCCGGGTGGAGGAACGACACCGGCGACGCCTCGAGGCTGGCCGGGAAGACGCCGAACACCGTGCCGAGCTCCGTCTCGACGTAAGGCTTGTCCTGCGTCTTGGCCTTGGCGTCGTCGAGCCAGCGGATCTCGAGGAGCATCTTGGCGTGGACGGTCTTGTCGGCGTCGAACGCGCCGCCGCTCGCCTCGGTGGTCGACAGCTCGAAGCGGCTCACCCCCTTGCCGACCTTGCCCAGCACGCCGATCGCCTCGACGGAGGCGAAGCCGCCCCCGAGGTCGTGGGACGCGCGCATCTCGTCGGCGTCGGCGCCGAGCCCCGAGAGCGGCTCGAGGAGCGTCGCCTTGACGATGCCGCGCGTCGGCGACACCCACATCTCGCCGCGAGCGGTGACGAGGCTCGTGCCGAAGACGAGCGGAACGCGCGCCTCGCCCTTGATGTGGGTGCAGCCGCTGACCGCGCCGGCCTGGGTCTGGACCGTCACGTCCTTCTCCACGACCGTGAACGACCCTTCGAGGGGCACCTTGGCCGTCTGCGTCGTCGTGCTCACCGCGACGATGACCTTGGAGTCGAAGGGCTGCGGCTGCCCGAGCGGGACGTCCATGTCGAGGGTGAGCGGGGTCTCGAGCGTCGCGCTCACGCGGCTCGGGACGCCGAGCTTGCCCGCGGCCTCCGACTCGTAGGCCGCGCCGCCGAACGTCACCTTGGTCGTCTCGTCGACGTTCACCCACACCTCGGCCGACGTCGACGCGCTCTTGTCGGCGCGACCGCCGACGTA